>SOIC01000198.1 GCA_004377275.1 Dehalococcoidia bacterium | reverse complement strand
GGAGTGCGGCACCCACTGTCCCTGAGATGAGCACATCGTCGCCGAGATTTGACCCATCGTTGATCCCGCAGAATACTAGGTCAATCCGACTATTGAGCAGATTGCCTAAGGCCAGGATGACACAATCAGCAGGGGTGCCTTCAACACAGTAGCTCTTTATCCCTTCAACCAGGGGCTCTATCTCCCTCGCCCGCAGCGGATGATGAAGCGTCACTGAGGTGCCCACGGCACTCTGCTCCCGGTCTGGAGCCACGACCACCACCTCGCCAACCTGCTGCAACGCCGCAACGAGGGTCCAGAGCCCCATTGCGTAGATACCGTCATCGTTGGTAACCAGTATTCTCAAGTTTTTCGCCCTTTTCACCCTACACAAACCTCTATTAGCGAGAATCGGGAATTTGCAAGGTCGCTCCGATTTTATTACAATTATAATATAAAGTCCGAAAAAGTCGCCCTGATTTCTTTTACAAACACTAAGTTCGAAATACCTTTCGGGCCACCAGGCCAATCTCCGCAGGGCTCGAGGCGATGGTGGCCCCGGCGGAACGGAGCGCCTCGATCTTCTCCACTGCGGTACCAGAGCTACCGGTGATGATCGCGCCGGCGTGTCCCATCCTTCTCCCCGGCGGTGCGGTACTCCCGGAGACGAAGGCGACGACGGGCTTGGTCATCCCCTTGATAAATTCCGCCGCCTCCTGCTCCGCAGTGCCGCCGATCTCCCCTATAAGCACCACGAGCCTTGTTTCCGCATCCTTTTCGAAGAGCTTGAGCACATCGACAAAGGTGGTGCCAATCAGGGGATCGCCGCCCACGCCAATACAGGTGGATTGCCCGATCTCCTGCTCTGTTAGCTGGGCCACCGCCTCATAGGTAAGGGTGCCGCTTCTGGAGACCACGCCCACACTCCCCGGCATATGAATGTCGCCGGGCATAAGCCCCACCTTGCACTTCCCCGGCGAGATAACCCCGGGGCAGTTGGGTCCGATGAGGCTGGTAGATTTACCTTTTAGGTAGCCAAGAACGGTAACCATATCCAGTGTGGGGATGCCATCGGTAATGCACACCACCAGGGCGATGCCAGCGTCGGCAGCCTCAAGGATGGCATCGGCAGCAAAGGCGGGGGGAACGAAGATCATGCTCGCATTTGCCCCGGTATCCTTCACCGCCCTCTCCACCTCATTGAAAACAGGCACCCCATCGAAGGAGGTACCCCCCTTCCCCGGGGTAACCCCGGCAACGACCCTGGTGCCGTACGCCATGCACCTCTTGGTATGGAAGCTGCCCTCGCTACCAGTGATGCCCTGAACCAGAAGTTTGGTATTCTCATCGACAAGGATGCTCATTCTAACCCCCTATGCCATTTAGGTGATAAACTGTATCGCATAGAACCCCGAAGCTAGTGCCACGATGACGAAAATCGCGGCGCCAAATTCTTTCAGTAACTTACGATGGCGTATTTCGTAGAGAAACATACCAGCGCCTACGCCTACCACGAGAATTGCCAGGCTAAGCAAAATTTGAAAACGAATCGCCAGGGCTCCGTTTATAATAAATTCGATACCTTCAGTGAGCCCCCCGCTCACTTCTATACCGGCCAATCTAACCCAGACCACAATTAATGCCCCAACGCAAACCATTAATAGTACTATCCCGATAATCATAATCTAATCCCCCATGATTCAGCTTTCCCTCTTTCGCTCTCCCACACCTCAGCCCGCTCCACCCCTTGCCACCACCACCTTCTCCGCAGCATCTTTCAGGTCATTGGCCAGGATTATAGGGAGGCCAGATTCGGCGAAGAGCCTCATCCCCTCCTCGACATTCGTCCCCCTCATCCTGACCACTATCGGCACCTTGATCTCCTTCTGTTTCGAGGCCTCGATCATCCCCCGAGCCACAATGTCGCACCTGAGGATGCCGCCAAAGATATTCACCAGTGCCGCCTTAACCTTGGGGTCGGAGAGCAGGAGGATGAAGGCATTGGTTACCATCTCCTCGCTGGCGCCGCCGCCCACGTCGAGGAAGTTTGCCGGCTCAGCCCCCATGAGCTTGATGATGTCCATGGTGGCCATGGCGAGTCCAGCGCCATTGACCATGCACCCTACATCGCCATCGAGCTTTATGTAAGAGATGTTGTGCTTCGAGGCCTCAAGCTCCAGCTCGTCCTCTTGAGTAGGATCGCGAAGTTCGGCGTAGTCCCGATGGCGAAACAGGGCATTGTCATCGAGGTTCAACTTGGCATCCAGCGCCAGCAGCCCGCCATCTGAGGTAACCACCAGCGGGTTGATCTCCACCAGAGAGCAGTCCCGCTCCTGAAATAGCCGGTAGAGGTTTCCAATCAACTGCGCCGCTTCCCTGATCTGCTCCGCTTCCAAATTCAGGCCAAAGGCAAGTCTCCTCCCCAGAAAGGGCTGAAACCCGATCATCGGGTCAATATATTCCTTCAGGATTTTCTCCGGGGTCTTGGCGGCCACCTCTTCGATGTCCATACCCCCCGCCTCGCTGGCCATGATCACCGGCAGTCCCTTCCCCGAATCGATGACGATACCGAGGTATAATTCCCGCGCAATTGCCCCCTCGTCCTCGACCAGCACCTTATCCACCATCACCCCTTCAGGCGCTGTCTGATGGGTCACCAGCCTCATCCCGATTATCTGGCTCGCCAGTTTCTCCGCCTCATCGGGGGACTGCGCGGTCTTGATCCCTCCGCCCTTTCCCCTGCCGCCGGCGTAGACCTGTGCCTTTATTACCACCACCCCACCAAGCTCGGCGGCGATCTTTTTTGCCTCTGCCGGCGTTGACGCTACACCTCCCCTGGGCACGGGGACGCCATATTTGGCTAATATCTCCTTGGCCTGATACTCATGGATTTTCACTCATTGCTCCTTTCGATGGTCGTTCCGACTGGGAAGCTTCTCGTGCTATTCGATGGGCTTTTTTTGTACTATTCACTAGGCTATCCTATTTGGAGGCTCTCTTTATGGAGACTCGGTAAGAGTTCCTCCTGGTATAGCAAAGCCCCAAAACGGAGGGGGTGGGATTCGAACCCACGGTCCCGAAAATCGAGACTGCGGTTTTCAAGACCGCCACCATAAGCCTCTCGGTCACCCCTCCCTCTTTTGGTACTACTCGATATGCTCTTTTCGTCCTATGCGCTAGGCTCTTCTATTTGGAAGTCGGCTTCATAAATCACAATTAAAAGTATCTGGCGTAGCGTAATGTTCGAAATACACCCGCTATTTTATGACCTCAAACCCGGTATATGGGCGGAGCGCCTCGGGCACTACTATGCTGCCATCGCCCTGCTGGTAGTTCTCCAGGATGGCGATGAGCACGCGGGGCAAGGCCAGGCCTGAGCCATTCAGGGTGTGGACAAACTGGAGCTTGGCACCACTCTGGGGGCGAAAGCGAATATTGGCGCGTCGCGCTTGAAAATCGCCGCAGTTTGAGCAGGAGCTGACCTCCAGCCACTCGCCACAGCCCGGGGCCCACATCTCGATATCGTAGGATTTGGTGGCGGCAAAACCAAGGTCGCCGGTGCAAAGCTGAAGCACCCGATAGGGGATGTCCAGCCGGCGGCATACCTCCTCAGCATCTCCCACCATTTTATCCAGCTCCTCGTCCGAAGTATCGGGCGCGACGAATTTGTAAAGCTCCACTTTATCAAATTGATGCCCCCGCTTGATTCCCCTGGTGTCCTTGCCCGCCGACATCTTCTCGCGGCGAAAGCAAGGGGTATAGGCCACATAGTACAGGGGAAGGGTACCCGGGGGAAGGATTTCATCGCGGTGAAGGTTGGTCAACGGCACCTCAGCAGTGGGCACAAACCAGAAATCGTCCTCCTCATCGTGGTAGAGGTTATCGGCAAACTTGGGCAGATTCCCCGACCCTACCATGCATTCCCGCTTCACCATAAAGGGGGGATACATCTCGGTGTAGCCATGCCTCCCGATATGAAGATCGAGCATGAAGGAGATCAGGGCGCGCTGGAGGTGTGCCCCCTGCCCTTTGAGCACATAGAAACGGGTACCCGAAAGCTTCACCCCCCGCTCAAAGTCGATAATACCCAGCGATTCGCCCAGCTCCCAGTGGGGCCTGGGTGGAAAATCGTATTTTCGAGCTTCACCCCAACTCCGCACCACGATATTATCGCTTTCATCCTTACCTATAGGAACGCTGGTGTAAGGGATGTTGGGCACACGAAGGAGGAGGTCGTTAAGCTGCTCTTCAATTGCCCCCACCTGCTCATCGAGGGCCTTGATTCGATCCCCCATCTGGCGCATCTCCTCGATGACTTGGGGAGGCTTCTCGCCCGTTTTACCGATCTGTTTGCTCACCTCGTTTCGCCGTGCCCTGAGTGCCTCCACGTCAGTGAGCAGGCTGCGGCGGCGCTCGTCCAAGGCGAGGACATCATCGATAGGCTCGCTAAACTGGCGCTTCTGGAGCGCCTCGCGAACCAGGTCAGGGTTTTCCCGAATGAACTGCAGGCTGAGCATTAATGTTCCTCGCTACTTAGTGCGTAATTGCGGGAAAAGGATAACCTCTCTTATCGACTGCTGGTTGGTAAGCAGCATCACCAGCCGGTCGATGCCCAGGCCCAGGCCTCCCGTGGGCGGCATGCCATAATCCAGTGCCACCAGGAAATCCTCATCCACCCTCTCCGCCTCCTCATCGCCCAAAAGGGCGCGTAGCCTCTCCTGCTCCCGAAAACGCTCCCGCTGCTCGATAGGGTCGTTGAGCTCGGTGAAGGCATTGGCGATCTCCATCCCCCCGGCAAAGGCCTCAAAGCGCTCCACCAACCGCTCGTCATCGCGCTTCCGCTTCGCCAGGGGCGAGAGCTCAACAGGGTAGTCCATAACAAAGGTGGGCTGGATCAAGTTCGGCTCCACGAAAGTGGAGATGAGCTTGTCAACAAGTTTGGCCCAGCTCGGGCTCTCATCTACGTCCAGTCCTTGCTTTCGAATTGCGTTACGCAGTGAGTGATCATCAGCATGTTCCAGAAAATCGATATCACACCCTTCCTTGATGGCATTCTGCAATGTGATGCGCTGCCAAGGAGGAGCGAAATCTATGGTATCTTTGCCAAAGCTGACCTTGGTCCTGCGCAAAACTCTCTTGGCGACATAGGAAACCATTTCCTCCACCATCGCCATCACATCGTTATAGTCGGCATAGGCCTCATAGCTCTCCATCATGGTGAATTCCGGGTTGTGCTTTGTGGAGATGCCCTCGTTTCTGAAGATGCGCCCGATCTCATAGACC
>SOIC01000021.1 GCA_004377275.1 Dehalococcoidia bacterium | reverse complement strand
AGCGCTCAGGGACTATATCACCATGAAGAATGAACCGTGGAAAAGGGCCTACCGCAGCGTATGAGCGCTATCGAAGGGTGGGTAATATAGGCCGTGGCTAACTTTGATGAAATCGATCGGGCACGGAGACTGCTGGACCTGGGAGAGGCAGCTACGTTGAAGGATATCAAACGGGCCTATAGGCAGAAGGCTTTTCAGCATCACCCCGACACTGGAAAATCGGAGCAACAAGGTGAGGAAACGATGAAGGAGCTGAACTGGGCTTATAGGCTGCTCATAGAATACTGTGACACCTACAGCTACTCGTTCAAGGAAGAGGATGTAGCCAGAACATATCCCGAAGAGAGATTGATGAGGAGATACGGTCGCGGATGGTTCAACGGTATATAGGTTGAGTTCCCGCAAAGGACCACTCAAGGTTGGCGAATAACATGCAAGGGGAAGGGCATCTTTGCCATCTAAGTCCAGGCTTTGGTGGGTGCTACGAACATCGACTATGGTGCTGCTCTGCATCACCAACTGGAGTTCATCACTGGCTTATCGATGGCAGGGAAATGGGGCGGTGCAAGTACTGTGGGGAGAAGCGGCAGTTTGCTACATCAGCCGCTTCCAGTTACTCAGAACTGTGGGAGGCTGGTGAGAGCCGACGGTGTGATTCTATGGTGCTGGAAGAGACCCTGAGAGAGCTATTACACATGGCAGAAGTGGGAGGACAGAGTAGCACAAACCAGTAGTGAAAGGGGGAACATGAGCAGCGGTCAAATTGATAGGCTTTGCATGGATTGGCTGAGGGGGAACTGCGGGAAGGAAATCGCCTTGAAATATAGGTCTTACTCTCTGGTAATACCCATATGGAATACCGCTGACCTTGATGATGGGTTAGAGACTCTAAGGCAGGTATTATGTATAGCCTTCGGTCCAGCCGAGTCATTTGGAAATACAGATTACCATGAAGCCAGGGAAAAACTTGGGTTGCCGGAGGACGGGGTCCCGATTCCAGATGTTTTCATCGAGGCCTTTGCAGGAACCTTTGAGTGAAGAGGAAAGACTTATATTCATGCTGAAGGACTATTCAGGTCCACTTTCGACTGGGCGCAGTATGGAGGAAAATTGGTAGGAAAGGAGAGCACGATGATAACCGAGGTCGTAAGCCAGGATTTCGATGAGGAGGTGCTGAATTCTGATATCCCGGTGTTTGCCTGTTTCACCACTTCCCAGTGCGGGTCATGTTTTGCCCTTTGTCTGGTCGTGGAGGATCTGACTAAGCAGTATGAGGGAAGGGTAAAGTTCGTCAGGATAGATGTAGAAAAGGAGCCTGAACTGGCGGCCATGTACAACATCCTTCCCTTGCCTGCCATGCTTGTTTTCCGGGACTCTGAGCCCATAGAGCGGGTGCTGGGTTTCAAGTACAAAGGGTCATTGAGGGACCTGCTGGATAGTGTGATAGCAGGAAGCGAGCAAATAACGTAGAGGAGGATACAATGGTATTAGACATCGAAGATCATAACTTCGAGGACGAGGTTCTGAAATCAGACGTACCTGTTGTGGTGGATTTCTGGGCCCCGTGGTGTGGTCCATGCCTAAGGATTAGCCCCTTAGTCGAGAAGTTCTCAGAAGAGTTCAATAGTAAATTGAAATGCTGTAAGCTGAATGTGGATGAGAACCCTGAGACGGCTATGAAATACCAGGTTATGAGTATACCTTTACTACTCTTTTTCAAGAACGGTCTGAAGGTAGACGAGAGCCTCGGGGCAGTTCCCGAGAGCATGATTCGCCCCAAGGTCGAGGCTTTGCTCTAGCGCCCTCTCAGGCTTATAGAGAACCAGCTAGGGACACAAACATGGCCAAGTTCGAAGAGATAGATGAGACTCGAAAACTTCTGGAGTTGTAGGAGACTGCCTCCCTCAAGGAGCTGATGCAGGCATACAGGAGGATGGCCTTTCGTTATCATCCAGATAGGGGTGGGGGGGATGATGAAAAGATTGAACTTGGCGTATAGGCTACTAATTGACTACTGTGCCCGTTATAAGTATCCCTTCAAAGAGGAGGATGTAGTTAGAGCATATCCCGAAGAGAGATTGATGAGGAGATTCGGACGATCCCTTGAGGCTACAGAGCATGATAAATTATAAAATTGAGGCTGCGCTAGTCAAGCTAGCTGGCGCCAACCAGGTGGCTAGATGGGACGCACAAGCGGCAGGGGAAAGCAAACCTCTGCATGCCAGTAGCGGCGAGATGACGCTAGACGAAGGCGAGCAGGCTGGCTTAGGTGCCAAACCGGATCCAAGAGAGTTTGCTGAGATGCTCGCGGTAATCGGACGGGTGAGAAGAGCAGTCAACAACTGCAAAGCATAGGAGGTGCTATAGTGAGACGCAACATGGGAACCGTAGACCGGGCCGCCAGGTTCATAATCGGGATAGTGATGATGGTAGTCGGGTTCGGTGTGATGAGTGGCGCTGGGGCCATCGCTGTAGGGGTCATAGGCGCCGTTTTCTTTGCCACTAGTGTAATAGGGTGGTGTCCTCTGTATGTCCCTTTCAGATTCAACACGCAGAAGAAGTAGTGGCGGCTTGACTGTTTGTAGCCCGTAAGCTGGCTCGTGTCTCATAATGAGGTGGAGCTTAAGCCGTGGACGCTTCTGTCTTCATAGGACAATGACTTGTGCTTTTACGGAGGCAGGAGCCTTCATAGCACTGTCCAGTGGGTGCAATTCGGTTTCAAGTCCCTGCTATAATCCACTGGCTGATTGCTCTGAGCGCCTTTCCCCAAAGACATCACCGCAAGGTTGTGCTCGCTATGGCTTCCTGCCTCAAAGGAGTCGAGGAAATCAGGAGCGTTGACACCTTCCTGAAAAGGGAGCCCAAACGGGGCTGAGGTGCGCTGATGGCTTTGATCATCTTTGCTTGTCTCAGGCGGTTTTGTGCAGAGTGCTTCACTGGACTTCGTGGGAGGGTCATTCGATGAATCATGCCGCATTCGACTTTGATTCCTTAGCTTCGACATACGATGCCTGGTTCGAAGACAAGGGGAAGCTGATCTTTGCTATAGAGGTCAAAGCCTTCCAGAAAGTGCTGCCCTCGCTGCCAAAGCCCTGGCTTGAGGTAGGTGTGGGCAGTGGCCGTTTCGCCCACTCCCTTGGGATAGAGATCGGTCTTGACCCATCGATCAAACTTCTTGATATGGCGAGGAATCGCGGTATAAACGTATTTCTTGGCAGAGGAGAGGATGCCCCTATTGGGAATGAGTCTCTTGGCACGGCGTTTTATATCGTTACCATTTGTTTTGTTAATTCACCCTTGAAGATTGTGAAGGAGGCCAACCGCTTCCTAAAGGAGGACGGCAAGGTGGTGCTGGGACTCGTGTTGTTGGAAAGCCCCTGGGGGCGATTTTATCAGGCAAAGGGGGAAGAAGGGCATTGTTTCTATCGACACGCCACCTTCTATAGCTATAAAGAGGTCGAGAGGTTCCTCAGGCAGGCGGGATTCGAAATCGAGCGGGTGCTTTCCACGCTCTTTCAGAAGCCGGGCGAGGTCGAGCATATGGAGCCCCCACAGGAGGGTTTTTCCTCCGATGCCGGGTTCGCGGTAATCGTGGCTGGGAGATATCCAACAGGTAGCTCAGGAAATGAGGAAGGTTAAGCGTGATAAACTCCATTATCTACGGCCCCGTCCCCTCATGGCGACTGGGAAGGTCGCTGGGTATCGACCTTTTATGCACAGATGGCAAGACCTGCACCTTTGATTGCATCTATTGTCAATTGGGCACAACCCTTTACCCCCTAGCGGAGAGAAGAGAGTTTGTGTCCCTCGATCAATTCATTAACGAACTTCAGACGCTGAGGGAAATAGAGGCTGACTTTGTCACATTCTCCGGCGTGGGTGAGCCTACATTAGCCAGCAACATCGGTCAAGCCATCCCGATAGCCAAATCAGTCCTCCATCTGCCTGTAGCGGTGCTGACAAATTCCTCGCTCATGCCCAGGGAGGATGTACGACGTGACCTCGCTAAGGCAGACGTGGTGGTAGCCAAAGTAGATGCCCCGGAGGAGGAGCTTTTTCGTAAGATAAACAGACCTTGCGGGGGCTACTCCATCAGTGAGATAGTCCAGGGCATCAAGCTATTCAGGGAGAATTACAAAGGGAAGCTCGCTATCCAGATGATGTTCATTGATGCAAATAAGCGCTACTGTAGGGAAATGGCAGAAATTGCTAGGAGCCTCTCACCTGATGAGGTTCAGCTCAACACCCCGCTCCGCCCTTGTGCCGTGAAACCACTGAGGCCGTCTGAAATGGCTGCTATCAAAGAAGAGTTTGAGGGGCTAAATGTGGCGGAGGTTTATGAGGCACCAAGACTTGAAGTTGCACCCCTGAATGCTGTTGAGACACTTCGAAGAAGGCCAATTAATTAGGACTGGATTTTTCGTCATAGGCTAGGTAAATTCGCCTAGTAGAGACAGGTGATCTCAAGATACTGCTTGACACCGGCGCCAGCACCTCTGTACCCCATAACGCTCAAATCTCCGGCCTGGATTTATCAACCATCGATAAGATAGTATTGAGCCATGACCACTATGACCACAGCGGGGAACTGAAGGGAGTACTCGAGCAGATAGGGAAACAGGTCGAGGTCATCGCCCATCCCGATATATGGGCCAAGAAATACGCCCGCGGCGAAGGCTTTGAAAGATACATCGGGATTCCCTTCCCCAGAGAAGAGCTTGAGGCCTTAGGTGCCTCGTTTACACTGGGCAAGGTAAAAAATGCGATTTCGACACCTTGCCTTGGTGGAAAATGAATGGGGCTCCCCTTCAGGAACCCCCGGTTTTCCTAGCTGGAGCGGGTGATGGGATTCGAACCCACGACCCCTTGCTTGGGAAGCAAGTACTCTACCGCTGAGTTACACCCGCTAAGATCGTATCAATTTTAGCCCCAAAACCGACTCTTGTAAAGAGAGCCTACTTGCTTGGCTAAAAAACAGTCCAAGGTACATCCACACCGCTTCGTTTGCTGCGGCAAAGGAAAATCTGGACTCGGGGACCAGGGGCATGGGTGGTATGTTGGCGATGTTTTCATAACACGGGGCACTTGACATGCGTTGGGGTAGATGGTAAATCTATCAGCGGGATATGCGAATACAGTTTTCGATTCAGAAAGAATAAGAGGTGCTAATGGTCGGAATAACATCATATGGTGCCTATATACCCTGGCACCGGATAGATCGGCAGCAGTTCGTTAACTCCTGGGGAGGCTTTGCCATACCCGGGGAGAGAGCGGTGGCCAGCTACGATGAGGA
>SOIC01000211.1 GCA_004377275.1 Dehalococcoidia bacterium | reverse complement strand
GCGAGGTTGATATCTACGGCGTTGTCGGAGAACCTTTCCCTTATTGCCTTTTCTATGCTTGCTATGTCAACAATTTCGGTAGCGTGGACAAACGCGCCCAATATGGCTGTATTTACCACTATGAGGCCGGCGACTATCAGGCCCAGTTCTCGGCATACACTGGAGGCATCAGCAGTCGCGATGTTGAAATCGCCGTTGACCTTGAGCTCTTCTGGGCTCTGCCGGGAATTCACCACCAGCCATCCTTCCCTGCCCAGTCCGCTGGTTATATCCTGATCTTCCAACAGGGTTTGGTCTAGGACTACTACAACGTCGGGTTTTTCCACCTGCGACATGACCATGACTGGTTGGGGGGAAATCCTGGTTGATGCGCTTACCGGGGCACCTCTCCTCTCGGCGCCAAATGATGGCGCAGCGGTTACCCCCTGATAGCCTTTAAGGTAGGCTGCCTGTGCCATGATCTTGGCAGCCGTTATGGCCCCCTGACCGCCTCGGCCATGCCATCTAATCTCATAGGGCCTTGTTATCATAGAAGATTTTTT
Source organism: Dehalococcoidia bacterium (assembly GCA_004377275.1). Taxonomy (GTDB): domain Bacteria; phylum Chloroflexota; class Dehalococcoidia; order E44-bin15; family E44-bin15; genus E29-bin15. Next base: position 15,557 of record SOIC01000211.1, on the reverse strand, counting down.
TGCCATTCCATCAATTCCAGTGATTAACCATTTCACATTTCAAAGGGCTCGGACTTATGTTAACGCTCATTACTTGGATGTGTCAAATCTGGAATTTGACCCGGCTCTAATGGAAGGTAGAGTGGTAGCGCACCGGTGCCCGCGATGAGGAAAACAAACTTTGAGGAATTCCCTGAAAGAGAAGGGGGTTCGAGAATGTCAGGAGGACTCTCTATTTGGCGGATGCCTTTCTTACCAGCTCAATGGGGTAATACCGGTTGCGGTAACCATCCCTTTTCACCGTTCTCCTTGCTCCTCCAGAGCAGGTGGAAACGCAGAGCCCACAGCCATAACATTTGGTGAGATCGACCTCGGCAGTCGGATTTGCCAGGCTATTGGCGCCGAAGTGGCAGCGCTCTACGCACACGCTGCATCCGGTACACCTTTCACTGTCAAGAGCTACTGGGTTGACAACTTGTGGAGAGGGGGGTACTCTATTCACACACCGGACTCGACTACGGATTTTAATGAAGAAGTTGCCAAGCGACTATTTGCTTCCGCGAAGGGCTAAATCGCTGAAAGTGGGATAGATGATTATGTAATGCGTGGATTTCTCATGGTTTTCTAACATCACAACGGAAGATGCGCGCGTTTGTGGGACATTAATTTTGGAAAGGAGTTTTGAAATGGCTGACTACGATGCAATTGTTGTTGGAGCAGGTCACAACGGACTCACAGCAGCAACGGTTCTCGCCAAGAATGGGCTCTCTGTTCTGTGCGTTGAGAAGAACAGCTGGGTTGGAGGCATGGCAGCTACCAGAGAGCTGTTTGATGGGTTCAAGCACAACGTGGGCGCATGGGCCCTGCTCGTCTTTCGCGCTGAGATGATAAAGCGCCTCGAACTGGATAAGTACGGTCTGGAGCTTATCCACCCCCGCAGTTCTTACTGTTCTTTCGGCGAACCGGAGGACGTCCCCTTGGTCGCCTATACGGATACAAACGAGATGATGGAGCATCTGGCAAAAGACCATGGTCCAGATGCGTTAGAAGGCCTAGGTAACGTATACACCTACCTACTGAAGTACAAGGAAATATTAGATAAGGAGATGTTCAAGGCACCCAGCTCGATCGATACGCTTATTGCTGAGGCGCCTGACAAAGAGAGCAGGGAGATCCTTCTTCAGATTGTCTACGGTAGTGTGATGGATGTACTCCGCAAGTTTTTCCCCGATCCAAATAAGCACCGCTGCATCCAGGGCTCACTGTGTGCAGCCTCAATCGATGGTACACACACCGGTCCGTTCACACCCGGTAATGCGCTCTCCATGGCGTACCACTATACAATGGGCGACGCATTCGACTTCAGAACTCCCAAAGGCGGCATAGGCGCTCTCTCACAATCCATTGTAAATGCACTGGAGGACCATGGTGGAAAAGTCCAGCTCGGAGCACCTGTTAAGCGATTCCTAATAAACAACGGAAAGATTACCGGTGTCGAACTCAAGAGCGGCGAAAGGATCACCGCCGAGGTTGTGCTCTCGAGCCTCGATGCACGCGCAACGTTCCTCGGCTTGGTGGGCGAAGATCACCTTCCTTCTGACTTCGTACACTTGGTAAAGGATATCGATTATAGGAACGGCTATATTCAGGTCCACATGACCCTCAAGGAAATGCCCGAGTTCACCGGTCACCTCGCCTTTGCTAATGAGAGCAACATCCGCTGGATCATGGCATATATCCCCTCTCCAGAGTATATCTCACGCTGCTGGGAGCAGTACCGCAATGGCCAGGTCCCTGACGATCCGGTCAGCTACTGCGCTTTCCCCAGCGTCATGGATCCCAGCCTGGCGCCTGCGGGCTATTACACCTGTACCATTTTCTCTCACTACTTCCCCTACAATGTACCAAAGGGCAAACTTAAAGAACTCAGTCATGTGATGGCCGAGCGTACAATCGACAAGATTGCGCAGTTTGCTCCAAACTTCCGCAGCGCGATCATGGACAAGGTCGTCCTTACGCAGCAGTACTTCGAAAGCACCTATGGCGTCACCGCGGGTGATTTCGCCAGCGGCCTGATCCATCCCAGCCAGATGTGGAACAGGCGGCCCGTTCCGGGCTACTCCGACTACACTACACCAATTGACAACCTGTTCATGTGCGGTTCTGCTTGTCACCCCGGTTGCGGCATAACCTGCGTACCCGGCTACAACGGCGCCCAAGCTGTGCTGAAGAGCTGGAAGAAGTAAAGGATCGGAAGCCAAATATGCGCTACGGCTGTGCCTTGCCCTTGGGGACATTGCCTTGGGCAACGCTGGTTGTGCTGGGAATGTTAGCCGATAGCTCCGTGTAAATTTAGCACTCTGTGAAGGAAAGCCTCTTTCGCAGATGCTCACAGGTCACAAACGTTCAACTGTTCACTCGGTCACATTCTAGCGACTTGTTCAATGTCACCTGATGCCCAGCCCCTTCCAAGGCTACACGGGTTGACAAACGGAGGAGAGGGGGATACTCTATTCGCACACCAGCCCCGGTTGCGAATTTTCCTGAAGAAGTTAAAACCGAGTACATGATTCCGAGAAAGGCAAGCCGCGGGCGATTGTGGGGCGAAAAGCTGGGATATTCTCCTCAATGAATGTGCGTCCAGGCTGTTCGCAGTTGGGGCTTGCGTGGCACTTGGCAGTGCCGTTGCCGTTGAGCCTGTCAATGAAGGGTACGACGTAGTTTTATTCGTCGTAAGGAGATAAGACTATGGATAACTTGCACACAAAATCAAAAAGTCTGCCCAAGGCCTTTGCCCTCTGTGCGTTGGCCTATATCATCGCTTTATGTGTTGCCGTTTTTATCGGATATGCAATGGGTGACCGGCATCCGATTTGGATTGTTTTAACAGCAGACATAGCAGCGACGCTGGTCATTTATGCTTTCGCTCGCGTGTTCCTGAATGCAAGCTTTTATGATGCGTATTGGAGCGTAGCCCCGCTTGCGATTGCGCTCTACTATGCGTTAGGAGCCTCATCGGGAAACGTGGATTTTACCCGCCAGGTGCTGGTTGTCACCCTAGTATTTATTTGGGGTATGCGCTTGACGTATAACTGGGCCAGACAGTGGCGGGGACTCGGGCATGAAGACTGGCGCTATGCGAATCTCAGAGACAAATGGAAGCGTCGGTTCTGGATTGTCGAATTATCTGGGATAGAAATGATGCCGACGATAATCGTTTTCCTCGGCTGCCTTTCGCTTTACCCTGCCCTCTCTACCGGGACAAGCACATTAGGAGTGCTCGACTGGGTTGCCATTGTGGTCACTTCCGGTGCAATAATAATAGAAACAACGGCAGACCAGCAGCTAAGACGGTTTGTTAAGACAAACCCGCAGCCGGGGAAGATTATGTCGACAGGTCTGTGGGCCTATTCAAGGCATCCAAACTACCTTGGTGAGGTAATGTTCTGGTGGGGACTCTTCCTATTCGCGCTGGCTGCTGACCTTTCTTACTGGTGGGTGTTCGTTGGGCCACTTGCTATCACCGTGCTCTTTATCTTTATGAGTATTCCCATGATGGATAAAAGGAATTTAGAAAGAAGGCCGGGGTACCAGGAGCATATGAGGAGGGTTTCCGCATTCATTCCGTGGTTTCCAAAGAAGTGATTAACTCGACAGCGGTTTAGATATATGGAGCTGGCTTCCCTATATCGTCATGGTGTAGACCCGAGAAGAAACCCGAAGCAATTCAAAACATCGCTTGCCAGCAGCACTAGCGTGGATGAAAATGTTACGTGTTTACACTGGCTTTGTCTGGCATCCTTGCGAAAGCAGGAATCCAGAGACTGGCCGGTCTGGATTCCCGCCTGCGCGGGAATGACACAGGGGCGCAGAGTTAGTCCATAGATATCAGGGCTCTATTATCGTAGAAATTAAAGGGCGAATGCTGTCAGGTATGGGTCTAATGTCAGGTGCGGACATTGGGGCAACAGAAACATGAATATACTCAATAAAGGGGGTAAGCATGATTAAAGTTATGGTGATGATCAAGAGGAAGCCTGGCATTTCGCATGAGGAGTTCTGCAAGCACTACGAGGAAGTGCACGCGCCACTGGCGCTTAAACTGCTGCCCACAATTGGAAAATATGTGCGGAACCATGTTGTCACACTTCCCGGCACGGAAGAGCCCGGTTTCGATTGCATTACCGAGTTCTGGTATGATGACATGGAGGGGGTGCAGGCATCGCTCGATACCCTTAATTCCGATGCTGGCCAGGTTATACGAGACGACGAAGCGACTTTCATGGACAAGGATAAGCAGATCGTCCTCCTGGTCGATGAGAGGGAGACAAAATAACCGAGAGGTGTTTCCATATTACCCGCATATACCTTATGGTCTTGTACCTATTACCATGAGTCTTTACCGGGCAGTTATTACATACCAATGTATCACAAGAGTGCACAAATATTGACCGCTGACTAGACGGCAGAGTCCTCAAATTGAAATACTGACATAACCGGCAGCAAGATAGAAGGGGGAATGCCAGTGAAGGTGCTACTAACCGGTGCCTTGGGCAACATAGGCAGGAATGCTACCAAAAAGCTCATAGAGCAGGGACATCAAGTGAGGTGCTTCGACCTTAAAACGAGGGCAAATGAAAAAGTTGCCCAGAGGATCGAGGGCCAGATAGAGGTAGTATGGGGAGATGTGCGTAGCCCCGATGACCTGGCTGCTGCCGTGCAGGGCCAGGATGTCATTATACATCTGGCGTTTATCATGCCTCCCGCGAGCGAAGACCGTCCTCAGTGGGCGAGGGAGATTAACGTGGCTGGTACTGAAAATCTGCTCCAAGCCATGAAAACAGTGTTACCACCACCCAAGATTATCTTCTCTTCGACGTTTAGTGTCTTTGGCGATACCCAAAGCCAGCCACCACCGCGCACCGTCTCCGATCCGGTCAAACCAGTGGACAACTATACACGGCACAAGGTTGAATGCGAGAGATTGGTCCAGGAATCCGGGTTGGATTGGGCTATCTTCCGATTCGCTGTTGTGCCCCCAATGTCGTTGGGTGGGGTTGAAGAACTTCCGAAGATGTTCGATTTCCCTCTGGACATGCGAATTGAATTTGTCCATCCGCGTGATGCTGGACTGGCTCTCGCCAATGCGGTGGGCAGTAAAAAAGTATGGGGCAAGACATTACTTATCGGAGGTGGTCCTAGTGGCCAGCTTTACTATAGAGATTTTATGGGGCGGATGATGAATGCCATGGGAATCGGGATGCTTCCTGAAAGGGCCTTCGGTTCCAAAGCTGCTATGAGTGACTGGTTAGATACCAGTGAAAGCCAGAGTTTGCTCAACTATCAGCAGCACACCTTTGAGGATTTCGTACAGGAGATAGCCTCGTTGCTGGGTTATAAGCGGTATCTGGTGCCACTTTTTCGCCCCCTGATTCGCCGTTGGGTATTGCAGAAATCACCCTACTTTCGGGCTAAAAGGTAGGCGTGCTTCACATTAACGTAAGATACTTCACCTTAGTGCCAATAAGCGGGGTGCTGCGACGCGATAGCGGATACCAGACTCCTTTATTAAGGATTAAGGGCATGCGTTCGCATAGCTGATTAGAAAGAAGCTAGCTAAAGCGCTCGTTAAAAATGGACTTTTCCACGATATTGCGAACTGCGGCAAGCCCAGGTGATGTGGGGAGTTCAATTATAGGTTTACCAACCAGATCGTAGTAGGCTATGTTCTCATCCTGGGGAATATAACCAAAAACATCCAGGCCCATTTCCTGGGCTGATTGTTTCAGCAGTTCCTCGTTGCCTTGCACCCGATTAAAGACCAAGCCCAGCTTGTCGCACTGTATCACCCTCTCGCTTTGCACCATGCCCTTTATCTGGGCTGCGGTTTGCAAGCCCCTTGATGTAGCGTCGCTAATGATAATCAGGGTGTCTACATGGCCCATGACCTGCCTGTTTATTTGTTCTAAGCCGGCTTCGCCGTCGATGAGGATAGTATCAAAGCTATGGGAGAGGGTTTCTATCGCCCCTCGCATGAGGTTATTGACCGGGCAGTAGCAGCCCAGCGTTTCTGTGCGCCCCATAGCCAGCAGGGCGAAATTGTCCATTTCCACAAGTGCTTCAAAGACCATGTAGTCGAGCTTATCGACCAGTTGCCGGCTTTCCCCCTGCTTGCCCCTTCTGGCAGTCTTGATTATCTCCTCGCGAATCTGGCCCATGGTTCGCCTGACGTTCACGCCGAGGGCAAGGGGCAGGCCCATAGCCGGATCGGCGTCAATCAGCAGCAGCTTACCTCCGTGGCCATTATCCAGCAAGACCTTGGTCATCATGGCAGTGAACACGGTCTTACCCGTGCCCCCCTTGCCGCATACAGCGACAAGCCTGTTTTTTGGTGCAGTAGATTCGGACATGGGTATTTCTCCTTCTCAGGTCAACAAGGCTATGAATCAGCAGCGGTCTTAGTTTTTTTGCTTTTTTTCTTGCGCACCCTGACCACTTCCCTGATCTCGTCACAAACCGGCTTATACTCGCAGGATCGGCAGTCCCAGCTGAGGGTGCACTCGATATCATAGCCCTTGGCCTGCCATATTTCCCTGGTAATGTTATGGGATATCTCCCGTACCTGCTCGTCGATGTTCTCCAGAGGTTGCAGGTCCTCTTTGCTCGAAGTAACGAAAATCACCTCCATCGCCTCTATTTTGGGCACTGCTGATTTGAAGATGGCCATCAGTGCCCTTCCCAACGTCTCAAAGTTGAAACCTTTGCCTGCAGCATCCCGGCTCACTCTGCTCCACATGAGCTGAGATACGCTCTTGATCATATACCCTTCTATTTGGTCAGCGATGAATTGGTTCCCTTCCAGCAGTGCGTGCTCTCCCTCGCCTAGGCCTGCTCCCCCCACCATCAATACCTGACCGAAGGGCAGGCTGGCCCCCGGCGATTCCGGGATATCCGGGCCGATTAAGGTAATTTTACCGTCTTGAATCAGCGGTGGTTTATCGGTCCACATGAGAAAGGCACAGGAACCTGCTTCGGGGTTCCCCAGCTCTAAGAAGGTATCTCCTCGCAGTATTATGCCCCCACTATCTTGAGAACCTACTCGAACCGGCAGCCCTTCGGTGAGCTCACTGACCTCTGTGGGGCAATATATTTCCCTCACCTGCCTTCCCTTAGCTCGCAGTTCCTGTTGGTAATCAGCCAGCTTTTTGATGTACGCATCGAATAGTGTCATAAGCTGCTTCCTGCACAAGAGTCTGGGTTTCGTCAGGCTGCATCGTCATCAGCCTATGAGGGAATAGCTTCGGATTGCTTGCTCAGCTTTTCCGCGGCGATTAGGGCCGCCCCTATTGCTCCGGCGATTTGGGGATCCTGAGGCAACTTCTTTACGCTTACCCCTAGCTTATCCTCTAATGCCTTGGCCAATCCCTCGTTCTTGGCGCATCCACCGGTCAGTGCCACGTCTTCCACAAGCCCGACCTTCCTCACCATGGAATTCAATCTGCCCGCCACCGAGTTATTGACTCCTGCGGCGATATCGACTATTTCTATACCCTCGTTGATTAGGGTTACGACCTCGGACTCGGCGAACACGCTGCACTGGCTCGTAATTATAGCCGGGCTTTCTGACTTGAGCGACAGCGATGAGATCCCCTCTAACCCGCAGTCGAGCACACGGGCCATCGACTCGAAGAACCTGCCCGTACCCGCAGCGCACCTGTCGTTCATAACGAACTCGAGGACATTACCCTTATCGTTTATAGACATCACCTTGCAGTCCTGTCCTCCGATGTCGACCACCGTTCTCACTGTGTTGGATAGCCAGTGAGCGCCGCGGGCGTGGCACGTTATCTCCGAGATGTTTTCATTGGCGAAAGGAACCTTGAGCCGGCCGTAGCCGGTGCCAACAATGTACTCCAGGTCCTCCAGCGATGATAGGCCAGCTTTTTTAAGCGCCTCATCCATAACGATTCGCGCCGTAACCTCAGGCTTAGTTGTGGAGGGGATAATGATGTATGAGGCGATCTCCCCATCCTTCATAACTACAGCCTTGCCGGTAGCAGAACCTACATCGCAGCCTCCGACGATCATACTATCTCCTTTCCCTGCTTTGTCATTGATACTCATTTTTAGCCCAGTCCCATCGCGGTAAAAAACTTAGAGATCCGGTCCTTGATCTCGTCCATTGATGTATACCGTTTATCAAACAGGTCCAACCCGATTTGTAAGAACGGGACCCCCAGGTCGCGGCATACCTCCCTCATGATACCTACGCTTGCTGCCCCGTCTTTGTGGCCCATATGCGCTGGCCAGACTACACAATCTATCTTGTAGTCTTTGACCACCATCATCAGATCATTAATGAGGGTATCGGCAGTACCACGTACTTGCCTGACCATAGGTACATCGCACAAATTTCTCTTGGCAAGGCCCTTGAACATACTCTCTTCGCTCGAGGGATCAATCAGCGTGTAGGGTGCATAGCCCGTCATGTCCATGACGATGCACACCCCCCACTCCGCTTTTAACCATTCTGTCACTTCGGGGAACCAAATGGCGCGAATGTCGAACCAGAACAACCTGATCTTTTCATTCGGGATGCTCCCCTTCCCCTCGCTCACCCTCTGCTCGGTTATGTCAACTAACTGCCGGAACCACTCGGTGCCCCTGCGATCGCCAACCATGTAGTTCTGAGCCACACTCCATGCCTGCGACCCCTTGGCAGCGCTGTGGGGACAGGGTACTGCACGTCTCAGCTCATTGTATTCCGCCCACAGCTCATACTGCTTATTGGACTCCTCGATAACCTCTCGCAGTCGGTCAACATCCAGTGTGCGCCCGGTGTGCTCTTCGAGGAAGGACACCATCCGCCGCAGTTCGTCAGCATGGAAATCTATGCTACGTTCGCTTTCTAGATAGGGCGCATCGGTGCAGAAGACCGGGATGTTGTGCCAGTCCTTGTTGTGAGCGATCGCCTGATGAAGCATATTTGTACCATCGCAGAGAGAAAGTAGCCCGATAAACGCTGTTGGCAGCGGTACACGCCCTGCCTCCACATTGTTGATACCTAACCTGATAAGCGTGCACATATCGGTGCCCAACCCAGCCCTCTCAGCTTCATCGATTTCGTCCAGTATGTATGGTTCTGAGGTCGGCAGGTAAGGTATCTGCGAAAGCGTATACCAGGGGAGGTTTAGGGCAGCGAGCAACTCTGGAGCATTGGCGTAAGAATTCGCAATGAATGGCTTGCCCTCTTCAGCGCTCGCAATTATTCGATTATAGTTGTCTAGAATCGCCTTGACTAGAGCTACAGTAAGCTGCCTTTCCGGCGATTGACTCTGCTCAAACCCCTGTACCGCGAACTGCAGAGCATCACGATCCTGCTTGAAGCGTTCCAGGCCCTTTACCGTCATCTACATCACTGTGGTTTCGAGGAATGCCGGGACCCTTGTTCTCAACTACGCCGCCCAAGAGGTATCCCAGCCTCCTTTCTTTCTTTTGTAATCTATACCTATTTCTGGCCCAGCCCCGTCGAGCTGAAGAACTTGGAAAACATGTCCTTGACCTCGTCCACCGAGGTGTACCTCTTGTCAAAAATATCGACGCCGAGGTGCAGGTAAGGAACCCCCAGCTCGCGGCACTTCTCCCTCATCATGCCGGTGTTGGCCGAGCCATCCTTGTGGCCCATATGCGCCGGCCAGACGACGCAATCGATCTTGTAGTCTTTGACTATACGCTCAATATCGCTGAGGAAGTGGTCGGCCACACCCCGCGCCTGCCGGATCATGGGATACTCGGTCAGGGATCGCTTGGACAGGTCTCGGAACATGGTGTCCTCGTTCTTGGTGTCAATCGGCTCATACGGGGTAAAGCCGAACATGTTCATGACGATGCTCACTCCCCACTCCTGCTCCAGCCAGGGCTGGATATCGAACTGCCACATCAGCGGCAGGATATCGAACCACAGCATCCTGATCTTCTCCCCACCCAGCACACCGCTTACCCCTGCCTTTACCCGTTTCTCTGCGTTGGCAATGAGTGTCTTGAACCATTCGGCGCCCCCGGGCTTACCGGGATAGTAGAAGGTAGCCATGGCGAAGCATTGCGGCGGGCCGATGGTCCAGTCGTGGGGGCATGGCACCACCCGCCTCAGCTCGTTGTATTCCTGCCACAGCGCGTACTCCTTGTTAGACTCCTCGCATACCTCCCGCAGCCGGTCGATATCCAGGGTATACCCGGTGTGCTCGGTGACAAAGTCCACCATACGCCTGAGCTCCCTGGCGTAGTACTCATAGCTTCGCTCATCCTCCCAGTAAGGGGGGTCAGCGCCGAACATGGGGACGTCACGCCATTTACCAAGCTTGATTGCCTGGTGGATCATTACTGTACCATCGCAGGGGTGAAGCAGGGCGATACACGCACTTGGTGTAGGACTCATCTCAGCCTCTACATAGTACAGTGAAAGCCTGAGCACGGTACAGAAATCGCTGCCCAGCAGCCTCTCGGCGCCATCGATATCGTCGGTGACGTGTGGCGCTTCGATCCCCAGGAATGCGGTTTGGGGAAACATGAACCACGGGACACCCATGGCAGTGAAGAACTCAGCTGCATAGGCGAACCAACTGGTGATGAATGGCTTGTCGTTTTCGGCACAATCCAGTACTTCGTCATACTTATCCAAAACCGCCTTTATTACGCCCTTGTTGATCTCTGCTTCCTCGGATTCATCCAGCGAAAGCCCATCCATGAGCATCTGCATATAGGCTTTATCATCTCTATATAGTTGTAATGCTTTTTCAGGTTGTTTTCTCTTTGTAGTCACCGTTTACCTCCCCATGCTTTCCAGGAATGCCTGCGCCCTGGTTCTCAACTGGCCGGCGCCGGCCATGATATATTCCCTATCCAGCTTGAGGAAGGGAATACCCTCCTCTTTTAAATCCCCGCCGAGCATGAAATTCTCACCTGTCCACAGGTCGCAGAATATCATCCGCTCGCCGATAACCCCGTCGACCTTGAATTCCTTGACCATGTCCCTGACGAACTTGGACCTTTGCGGTTGAGTATCGAACATTCGCGGGCAGGCGGGTTTATCCTGAATGTAGTACCGGGCCAGGGCGGTAAGCGGGTCACTAGCTCCCTCATTGACGTCTGTCCAGAGAATTCTGGTGCCGAAACACATCGAGTCGGTGACCACCAGGCCTCCCTGCTCCTCAATGACTTTAATGAACGCCGGATCATCGAGTATGCCGGCCACGATCATCAACCTCGCCCGGTAGTCCGTAATGCCTTCCGCGTCGCTTAGCTCCTCTAAAAGCTCCTTGAGCATGTCGTTAAACTGCTCCCTGGGCATGGCGGTGCTGGCAACGACAACGGCTAGCGCTTCGGCGCCGGTAATCGGTGGGTTATCCTTCTTCCTGAGCTCATAGAGCTGCCTCAGCAGGCGCCGCGTCTGGTTGTGGAGCTTTATCGCCTTCCATAACTTTTCATCGCTGATGGTGATGCCTAGATGCTTTTCCAGAGCCTCCTTCAGTATTTTTAGTTCGTCGCGGAACCACTCCACCTGCACATCGGTGGTCATCTTGGGGAGGCTCATCATTTGGGTGAACGGTGTGTCCACCTTGCGTATCCAGTTATCGTATATGCGCCGGACGTGGTCGCAGTTGTTGAGCCAGACGAGCCCCTCGAGGAAATCGTAGTCGCCCTGCAGCCCCATATTAAAGGCGTGGCGGCAAAAGCTGCAGTTGATGCTGCTCAGATAAGCATCCGCCAGCTCCGTCCCCGTGCTGCCTGTGGCCCTTATGCGGATGGGGACCATACCGGCAGCGGTGATGATCTCCTCCGGCCCATAGGAGCAGAAGTAGCCCACCACCTTGCCCCCCTGCTCTATCCACTTCTTCAATTCAGGGTTAACAATGGTCTCGGTTGCTTCCTGGAATTGCTGCAGTGCCTTCGACTTTACTGTGGTCTCCAATTCATTTTCCCCTTTCCAGGCACCCATTTTTTTAGGATGGACTACCTCTATAAAGAAACAGTTTTGTACTGCTCTCGGTAAATTATTTTGAGGCGAATAATCTGGGTGGTCTAGTGTACTACACTATATACTATAAATCGAGTTTAACTGGATGTCAACGGTTCACTGTCTCCATAAAGGTTCAGCAGCGGCGCTTCGAATGTGATTGAAGGCGGGGGCAGATCACTACTACACGGTGATTGGCTAATTCGACGTCGTGACAGGAGTCACGACGCTGCAGTGAGGTAGTGCGCAGTGGGTAGCGTTGCCACTCCTGTGGCGACGAATTCAACCTCGTGACAGGAGTCACGACGCTACAGTGAGGTAGTATACAGGGGGTAGCATTGCCACTCCTGCGGCGACGAATTCAACCGCGTGACAGGAGTCACGACGCTACAGTGAGGCAGTGCGCAGTGGGTAGCGTTGCCACTCCTGCGGCGACGAATTCAACTGGACGAGCACAGAGGCTTGCCCAGACTCATGTTCTGGCATAAAATGAACCAAGGCACAAGAAGCAATCCAATGCTCATGGTTTGCCGTCCAGGCTAACCGGGTAAACATTAACAAGCACCATTTCCGAAGGAGGTCTCTGTGGGAATAAGCGATGTCTACACCGAATTAGTGGCGAGACTGAATTACACCGGGTCGGAAAGTTTGCTTCGGATATTGCAGAAGCTGGTGACCCCTGAAGAAGGAAAACTGCTACTCGAACTACCGGCTGAACCTGCTGAACTGGCGCAAAAATCGGGCCTGGATGAGGAGACGGTGCAGCGGAAGCTCCAGGAGTTTTTAGAAAGAGGACTGGCCATCCCCACCAGTAAGGGATTTTGCTTCGCTCGCGATGTTACGCAGTTACATGATGCCACACTGTCGAGTGCAGAGAAATGGATCGATACCGAGATTCTTGATATGTGGAAGGATCTTCAGGAAACTGAGTGGATTCAGAGAATGGCGAGCGGCTTTGGAGATTCATATGTACAGTTCATCAGGGTTCTTCCCGCTCGGAAGGCGATTGAGCGGAGCCCTAGCATCTCAGCCGGTGAGCTTTTACCCGATGAAAATATCAGGGAGCTAATCAGGGGAGCAGACCCGATAGCAGTGCTTCCCTGTAGCTGCCGCAGGTCAATGAGGGAGTGTGATGCCCCGCTTGACGTCTGCCTTCAGTTTAACCGGGGAGCGGAATATGCCATAAACCGCGGCGCGGGACGCAGGATTTCACCGGAAGGGGCAATCGCTATTGCCGAGCAGGCTGAGGAAGCCGGTCTAGTTCACACGTGGCCCATGGCAGCTTCCCGTCGTCTGAACGAAATATGTAACTGTTGTAAGGATTGCTGTGCCATCTTCGCTATCGGCCTCGAGCTTGGTAATATGGAACAAATACTAGAGAAGAGTCGTTTTCGCGCTGAAATAGATCAGGATCTTTGTACCGGCTGCCAAGACTGTGTGGAGCGGTGCTTTTTTGAGGCCATAGAAATGAAGAAGTCTCCCCCAGCCAAGAAACTCAAGGCAACGATCGATAAGGGAGGATGCTTTGGCTGTGGCCTATGTGCTGTCGTCTGCGATCCTGGGGCAATAACCATGAAGTTGGACTATGCCTCGAAAGTGGTAGATATCTAGGAGAGATCCCTTACAAGTTGCTGGTGCTACGCATTGCGGGCAAGCGACTTCTTTGTCGCTTCTGGTTCACGGCACCGCCTAAGTGCATCAGGTAGAGAGATGACTCGGTTATGGCTAAGGTGCATTAGCGCTTGATCTATTGTTTGCATGCCGTAACGTGAACTTGTCTGCATGGTGCTCCACATCTGGGCAGTCCTCCCCTCCCTGATGAGATTCCTGATGGCGTCGTTGGCAAGCATAACCTCCACAGCAGGGACACGCCCTGCGCCGTCAAGCCTTGGAATCAGGGTTTGATAGAGCACACCTTCCAGAACGGTGGAGAGCTGAATTCGCACCTGTTGCTGTTGGTAGGGGGGGAAGACGTCAATGATCCTATCAATGGCCTGAGGGGCACTGGGAGTATGGAGCGTGGTGAGAATCAGGTGTCCGGTTTCTGCGGCAGTTAACGCAGTGGAAATGGTCTCCAGGTCTCGCATCTCCCCTACCAGGACGACATTGGGGTCCTGACGGAGAGCATGCTTAAGGGCAGTGGCGAAGTTCTGGGTGTCTGCCCCAACCTCTCGTTGCGTGATTAAGCATTTATCATTCTTATGGAGAAACTCGATAGGGTCTTCGATGGTAACAACACTTCGGCTCCTCAGGCTATTAAGATAATTGATCATCGCAGCAAGAGTGGTCGATTTACCGCTACCAGCTGGCCCGGTGACCAGAACCAGCCCGTGTTCCCTTAAGGCTAAATCTTTACATGCATCCGGCAGCCCTAGCTGCTCAATATCGAGGATTACGGTTTGAAGCACACGGAAGCAGATGCTAATGGTACCTCTCTGTATGCAGGCATTGGCGCGGAAGCGCCCTATCTCCGGAATGGTGTAGGCGAAGTCTAATTCCCATTTCTGGGCAAATACCTTCCTTTGTTCCTCAGTGGTTGTATCATTAAGGATCTGCTCCATGTCCTGGGGGGTCAAGTCAGGCACACTATCGTGAGGAACTATTTCGCCATCTATGCGCACCACAGGTGGAAATGCGACAGTGAGATGAAGGTCGGACGCCCCCCTTTCTATAGCAGACTTTAGCATGTCACCGATATCCATATTAATTCCTTAACATTAATTATCTTAATTTATAAATGTCTATTTAATATTATATTAATTAATTCTTTCTATATTTTAACTGATTGAAGTGTGTTTTGTCAATACCTCAGGCAATAGTTCAATCGATCTGGCACAGGGCTGGCCCCCATCTTTCGGCATGGGCTCGCTTTAGTCGCTGGAACTGGGCCTGAAAAAGAGCCGAGGTGAGCGTGTCTGTTGTCATGATCACGGCATCTTCTCGATTATCGGTGTAATAGCCCCTCCTCACCCCCATTGTAATGAAGCCGTATTTTTCGTAGAGTGCCTGGGCCGCCGAATTAGAGAGGCGCACCTCTAAGGTCATCACCTGGGCATTCCGCATAAGGGCGGTATCGATGGTGGAAATAAATAGCAATTCAGCGATCCCTTGCCGTTGATATGCCTGGCGCACCCCTATAGTGGTGATATGAGCCTCTCCTGCCATAAGCCAGAAGCCAATGAGGCCAACAATTCGTTGGCGTGCGGGGGATGCCTCCGCTGCGTAAAAGAAGCGTCTCACCCCTTCCAGGAAATGATTAAGAGGGGCCCCACGCTGCTCTGTTTCTTCCACAGGTACAGCATGATTCTCCTCCTTACAGGCCACCAGGTAACGGGCTGGTCTATTGAAAAGGAGATCATTTTTATATGGTGGCGGGGGCCACTGAGTGGGGAAGCATTCCTTATCTATCTCAGTAGCCTGTGGAACATCTGCCAGCCGCATCGGTCGTATTGCGTAACGCAAAGCATCCTCGATAAGGAAAGATGTAGATTATTTTATCATATTGTGTCCCTTGCCGCTATCTGAGTTCATTCAGATGGATGGGTGACACCCTACCGTCATTGTA
>SOIC01000090.1 GCA_004377275.1 Dehalococcoidia bacterium | reverse complement strand
CCTCCCCCTCCAGGTATTTGGCAATGAGGTTATCGTCTGTTTCCGCCACCGCCTCCACCAGCTTCTCGCGAAATTCTTCAGCCTGACTCCTGAGGGAATCGGGAATCTCCCCCTCCTGATTCTGGGAATAAGCCTTCATGGTGACCAGGTCGACCACCCCGGTAAAATTCTGCTGAGCACCGATGGGTAGTGAAACGGGCAGGCATCGCTTCCCGAAATTCGCCTGAAGCTCCGCTAAAGCCTTGAAGAAGTCGGCATTTTCCCGACCGATCTTGTTAACGAAGATGAGACGGGGGATCTTTCGCTCCTCAGCATAGTCCCAAACTAGCTCGGTGCCCACCTCCACGCCAGATGCAGCACATACCACGATGACCGCTCCATCGGCGACGCGCACTGCAGCCATGACCTCGCCGACAAAGTCGGCATAACCCGGGGTGTCAAAGAGATTCACCTTGAGCCCCTGCCACTCGCAGGGAACAAGGGAGAGGTAGATGCTGATGTTACGTTTCACCTCATCAGGGTCATAGTCTGAGGTAGTGTTCCCCTGGTCCACCTTACCCAAGCGGGTGATCGCCCCCGAGCTATAAAGCATCGCCTCGGAGAGCGAGGTCTTTCCAGCACCCGAGTGGGAAAGCAGCACCACATTGCGCATCTGCTCGGTGGTATGTTGCTGCATCGACTATCCCCCTTCCCTCGATCTCAATCTTGGTTCCGCCCTCTCCCTGGGCCTTATTCCGCCTCATTATAACCCCTTGGGGAATAGCTGGCAATGCTCTGCACTCGTCCAGTACATTGGTGACACAAAACCGCCAGTCCTTTGTTGCTGTCATTGCGAGGCACGAAGTGCCGAAGCAATCCCTGGGGTGGTGGCCAAACAATGAGATTGCCGCGCCTTTGGCTCGCAATGACAGTACTACGTCGGCCATCATATAGGCGTCATTGCGAGGAGCTCTGGCGACGAAGCAATCCCTAGAGTGGCGGAGTGTTTGGATTGCTTCGCTCCGCTCGCAATGACGTAGGGGAATTCATTCCTAATAGCAATGGGCGCGGCAAAGATATAAATTCTTCACCTTGGGTTTCACCAGGCAAGGGGTGCTGAAACGAGTTCAGCATGACAAAATGGAGGAAATCAGCAACTCAACCGAATAACCAACGACTATCAACCATTAACCATCCACTAATCCCTAATCACTAATTCCCCAATTCCCGCTTCTCTGGCATAGGTGTTGCTTAGACCGATAGTCAGGTGCTATAATCAGCAATACTGCCGCTTAGGGGGTGGAGAAAATGAAGCTGAGTCGTGAAGAGGTGGTGCACATCGCAGCCCTTTGCCGGTTGGGACTCTCCGAGGAGGAGCTGGAGAGATTCCAAGAGCAACTTTCCAACATCCTGGATAATTTCGATATTTTGCAGCAGGTTGATACCAGCGATGTCCCCCCTACCGCATACCCCATCCCCCTGGAGAACGTGGTTCGGGAGGACGAGGTCGCGCCCTCATCACCCCAGGACGATATCCTCGCCAACGCCCCCCGCCAGGAGGAGGGCTACTTCAGGGTGCGGGCGGTGCTGGAGCAATGAGAACCGCGATCACAAAAATCAGCAGGTGATAGAGGAGTTGACCATCGCACAGGTCGAAAAAGGGGGAAGAAGTTGAACCGCTACGACCTGACCATTCACCAGGCTCACCAGCTTCTCAAGAAAAGAGAGGTCTCCGCTTTAGAGCTAACCAAGGCAGTGCTGGAGCACATCGCACATGTCGAGAAAAAGGTTCATGCCTTTGTTACCGTGACCGCGGATGAGGCCCTTCGCCAGGCGGCGCAGGCCGATGAGCGAATTAAGAGCGACGATCTCACCCCCTTAACCGGTGTACCCGCGCTGATCAAGGACAATATGTGCACCAGGGGGATTGCCACCACCTGCTCCTCGAGGATGCTGGAGAATTTTGTCCCCCCCTACGATGCCACGGTGGTGGAAAAGCTGAGGGATGCTGGCATGGTGATGGTGGGCAAGGGGAACATGGATGAGTTCGCTATGGGCTCCTCCAACGAGCACTCGGCCTTTTTCATCACCTCAAACCCCTGGGACTTAGCCCGCGTCCCCGGCGGCTCAAGCGGGGGGCCGGCGGTGGCAGTATCCACCGGCGAGGCTATCTACGCCCTGGGCTCCGATACAGGGGGGAGCATCCGCCAGCCAGCGGGATTCTGCAATATCGTCGGCCTCAAGCCTACGTACGGCCGGGTCTCAAGATTTGGCCTGGTGGCCTTCGCCAGCTCCCTGGACCAGATCGGTTCGATGACCAGGGATGTTGCCGACTCGGCACTGGTGATGAATGTCATCGCCGGCTATGACCCGAGGGATTCGACATCGGTGAACTATCCCGTTCCCGACTATACCAAATCGCTCATCCCCGATCTCAAGGGGCTTAAGTTGGGCGTCCCCAAGGAATATTTCGTTGAGGGGATGCAAAGGGGGGTTGAGGAGGTAATGCGCACCGCTATCGCAAAGCTTGAGGAGCTGGGGGCAACGGTGGATTGGGAGGTGTCGCTGTCCCACACAAAATATGCCCTGGCCGCCTACTATATTATCGCCCCCTCGGAGGCGATGGCGAATCTCGCCCGATACGACGGGGTGAAATACGGCTTCTCATATGAAGGAAAGAATATGTGGGATGCTATGGAGAAGACGAGGGGCTATGGCTTTGGCCCCGAGGTGAAGCGGCGCATCATCCTGGGAACCTATGCCCTCTCCGCCGGCTATTACGATGCCTATTACCTCAAGGCGCAGAAGGTGCGTACCCTGATCAGGCGGGAGTTTGAGGAGGCCTTTGAGCGCTACGATGCCCTGATCACCCCCACCTCGCCCACGGTGCCCTTCAAGATCGGGGAGAGGGTGGATGACCCGCTCCAGATGTATCTCAGCGATGTCTGCACCCTGCCCATAAACATCGCCGGCATCCCCGGCCTCTCCGTCCCCGCCGGCTTCTGCGATGGGCTGCCGGTGGGGATGCAGATACTAGGGAAGCCATTCAGCGAAGAAGTGCTCTTTCGCATTGGCTACGCCTACGAGCAGGCGACCGGGTGGGGAGAGCGGCGGCCGCAGCTTGAAAAAGAGGGAAAATAGACCGGTGATTTAGAAAGGGGATAATCTATGCTGTGGATGTATCTGTTGATGTTCGTGGTAGTAGCGGCAATTTTCTTCCTGGAAGCCGGAGAAGAGGGTAACTAATGGACGGAATAATATGGCGCATTCTGGGGTATGGGGGTATATTACTGCTCGCTGTCCTATTGGTGGTGGGATTTGTCCGCTATGACGGAACGGCAGCAGAACCCACGCCGACAGCAACGCCGACACCGCTGCCAACAGTGGTAATGTCGTGCGTGCAAGCTAGGGATACCATTCAGCAGGCCATCAATGATTACAATGCCGAGCACCAGTTGTGGCCCACCGCTGACGGCCAGCCAGGAGACATAGAGTGGACAAAGCTTGTTCCCGACTTTATGGCGGCTGTCCCGGCCAACGATAGCAGGTGCGAGTGGTGGGTGAACAGCGACCCAGAAGGAGCGGTTTGCCTGCAGAACATATGCTGAGGGTGCACCTGTAGCACGTTGTGCTCACAAGAGTAAGACATCAGGGGAAAATAGAGGCAATGGCCTACGAGCAGGAGATCCAAGTTCAGTGCTACTCCGGGCGCAGATACGTCGACCGCCCCGCTTCACTCGTGTGGCAGGATGAGCAGTATGAAGTAAAGGACATTGAAAAAGAATGGATTGAACCTGGACAAAAACATTTCGTAGTGGTCACAACGAGCGCAAAGGGCGCAAAGGGCGAAAAGGATGAAAAGCGGTTCGAGATTTGCTATGATGAGCGGGAGGATGCGTGGTGGCTACGCGAGGTTTAATGAATACCTTCATCGATAAGAGAGACCTCGTCCATCTCGCCAGGGAGACGGGCGAGATGATAGCTTTTGACTCCTATTTGAGAAACCGCCTCTCCGATAGCGCCATCAATGGGCTCAAGGCATGGGAATATGGCAAGCTGGTGAGATTCATCGGAGATTTCGGCGGGCTTCAGGTGCTCGATGTGGGGCCGGGTAACAGCACCTTCTGCCTCTTCCTGGCGAGAAAAGGGGCATCGGTCGCCACCATCGACTACCCCCAGCCGATGGCACCCGACAAGGAGGACTTCAGGAAGAGATGCCGCGAGAACGGTGTCGCCGTGCACTGCGGGACCATGCTACAGATGCCCTATGAGGACGCAAAATTCGACCTGGTGGCCTGCATTTCTACCATCGAGCATCTGGATATTACGCCAGACTGGAAGCCCATTGCTTACAAGGATTTCACCGCTCTAACCCGGAGAGCCCTTGTTGAGATGGGGCGGGTGCTCAAGAAGGGCGGACTCTTATACCTGACCTCGGACGCCTACGAGCCGCGGCGGCAAAAGACGGATAACTGGAGCCTGGGGGCTATATATGATGGCATCGGCGCCGCCTATAGCATCCACGACATCGAAGATATATTCGTGAACACCCTCGAGCAGGCTGGCCTGGCCCTGGTAAATGGCTATGACTACCGGCCAGGCCTGGTGCTCGATGACCCCCAAAGATGCAACTATCGCGGGAGATACTTCACTACCTTTTGTGTTCTGGCTCAAAAAGGAGGATGGCAATGAACGAAATCTTTAAGATCCTGGAAGAGGATGCCCGTAAAACCCCCCAGCAGATCGCCACCATGACCGGCATCCCTCTCTCTAAAGTTAAGGGGGCGATTAAGCAGGCGGAGCGCGACCGCACCATCCTCAAATACAAGGCGATAGTCAACTGGGATAGGCTGGGCGATGAGCAGGTCGTGGCCCTGGTTGAGGTGAGGCTAGTGCCCCAGCGCGATGTCGGATTCGATGCCATCGCCGAGCGGATCTATCGCTTCCCCGAGGCGCGCTCGGTATATCTGATGTCAGGTACCTACGACCTCGCCGTGCTGGTAGCTGGCAAGACAATGCAAGAGGTCGCTTCCTTCGTCACCCAGAAACTCGCCCCCCTTGATGGGGTGCAGGGGACGGTGACCCACTTCCTGCTCAAGCGCTATAAGGAGGACGGCGAGATCCTGGAGGTTGAGAAGCGGCCAAAGCGGGTGCCCATTATGCCTTGAGTTTCTTCGAACATTGCGATCGATGAAATTCAACCGATGTTAAATCTAGAAATCGCGTGACGATTGCTTTTTCGAACATTACTGTTGCTGAAATTCAACAGACTGTAAATCTGGAAATCACGCCGTGAGTGCACTATAGTGTGAAAGTGTGAAAAAGTAAAAGAGCGAAAAAATGAAAAAGCGCAATGTG
>SOIC01000192.1 GCA_004377275.1 Dehalococcoidia bacterium | reverse complement strand
TCGAGGCGGTGGAGAACCACATGCCCGAGGTGATCGTCATCGATGAGATCGGCACCGAGCTTGAGGCCCAGGCGGCGCGCACCATCGCCGAGCGAGGGGTGCAGCTTATTGCTACCGCTCATGGAAACACCCTGGATAACCTGATCACGAACCCCACCCTGTCCGACCTCATCGGCGGCATCCAGACGGTGACCCTGGGCGACGAGGAGGCCAAAAGGCGGCGCACCCAGAAGTCCATCCTGGAGAGAAAAGCGCCCCCCACTTTCGACATCGTAGTCGAGATTCAAGACTGGTATCATGTGGCCGTTCACTCCGATGTCGCCGAGGTAGTCGATGCCTTGCTGCGCGGGCGTCCCATCCCTCCGGAGGTGCGCTGGATGGACGAGACCGCAGAGGTTAGAAGGGAGCAAATGGCACCTGCGGAGAAGCCCACAGCAAGAAAAGCGCTTCCCGGCACGACGACCAGGATATACCCCTTTGGCATCAATCGGAGCCGGCTGGAGCAGGCGGTGAGTCATCTGGAGTTGCCGGTGAAGCTAACGAGCGATGTGAGGGAGTCCAATCTTCTGATGACCTCCAAGAGCCATTACCGCAGGAAGCCCCAGCCCATTCGCGATGCTGAGGCAGCGGGCATCCCCATCTATGTCCTTAAAAACAACAAGGCCTCGCATATAGAGCGCTCCCTGGTCAACATCTTCGACATGGAAGCCCCCGAGGAGCCCCGTGTCCTTGCCATAAAGGAGGCGGAGGAGGCCGTCGCCCATGTCATGGAGGGGCAGAAGGCGGTTGAGCTCAGCCCGCAGAATTCGTACCTCAGGATGCTTCAGCACCAGCTTGCCGAGCGCTACAAACTTTCCTCGCAGAGCACCGGCCGCGAACCGCGGAGACGGGTTCGCATTTTTCATGGTGGCGGGGATGCGAAAGAGGAGAGGTAGCCATTGTCACTATTCATTACATTTGAAGGCGGGGAGGGTTCGGGTAAGTCCACCCAGGCGAGGGCGCTTCACCAGCGCCTTTCGAGCATGGATATCCCGGCACTGCTCACCCACGAGCCCGGGGGCATCCCTCTGGGCCACGAGATCAGGCGCTGGCTCAAGGGGGATAGGGCGAACGACAAGGTGGATGTTGACCCCCTCACCGAGCTTCTGCTGTTTAATGCCTCCCGAGCCCAGCTCGTCGCCGCGGTGATCCGCCCCGCACTGAAAAGAGAGACTGCCGTTATCTGCGACCGCTTCTTCCACTCCACCATCGCCTACCAGGGCTACGGCCGCGGCCTCGATCTCGACCTCATCGAAGCTGCCAATAACATCGCCACCCAGGGATTGCGCCCTGACCTTGTTGTGCTCCTGGACATCCCCGTGGGACAGGGGCTATCACGAAAGAAGCTCAAAGACCGATTTGAGCGGGAGGAGCTTGCCTTCCATCAGCGGGTGAGGCAGGGCTATCTGGAGATGGCTAAGAAAGACCCCCGGCGCTGGCTGCTGATCGATAGCTCCTTGCCCAAAAGGGATATCGAGCGTCAAATTTGGGAGGAGGTGGAGCAACTTTTACCCAGAGAACGAAAAGGCGTTGAAAATGGGGTTGAAAAAAGGTAAGGAAAGTGGTATAATATTATTTACAAATGAAGGAGGATGATCAGCTTACGAAGATGAAGACGATCAGCTTGTGTAGTTCATGTTCTTCTTGTCCTGTGGTGAAGATAGGCGACGAACACGTTGAGATCGGAGAAGAGGGCAACCTCTGCATTCTCACCAATAGCGAGTGGGAAACCCTGAAGCAAAAGGTATTGAACGGAGAGGCGTAGGCCTCATATCGTAATCACCGGTTGAACCTTTAAATCCAGTCCGGCGAGGCTGGCAAGGGAAAGTACAAGTAGAAGCTGAACAGGCGAAACCCTCAGTCCCCTTGCCAGCAAAGTGGCAAGGGGATTTTTTAATGCCTGAGAAAGTGATCCTGAACAAGGAAGATGTCCGCCGTGCCATAACCCGCATCGCCCATGAGATTGTGGAGCGAAATCACGGGTGCGACGGCATTATTCTTATCGGGGTGCACACCCGTGGCGCGCCACTGGCGAAGAGGATCGCCGCAAACATAAAGGAGTTCGAACAGGCGGAGGTCCCTGTTGGCGACCTGGATATCAGCCTTCACCGCGATGACCTCACCTCTCTAGAAGTGCAACCCTCCGTGCTCCCCACAAATATCCCTGATGATATTGAAGGGAAGCGCATCATCCTGGTCGATGATGTGCTCTATACCGGCCGCAGCATTCGAGCAGCCATGGATGCCCTCATCGAGCATGGGCGGCCTCAGTCCATTCAGCTGGTGGTGCTTATTGACCGGGGCCATCGTGAGATCCCCATCCGCGCCGACTTCGTAGGAAAGAATATGCCCACCTCGAGGGATGAGGAGGTTGAGGTGCGTCTCAAGGAGGTCGATGGCAGGGATGAGGTGGCGATTGTAAAAGGTGTGAGCGAGCGAGAATCAATCGTTAATAGATAGCATTCTTGTTTTGTAAGGGAGTTTATCATGAGCTTAGCAAATAGAAATCTGGTCACGATAGATGACCTCTCAAACCAGGAGATTGAGGCAGTTTTTTCTCTGGCAGACGAAATATCTGACTCAATGAACCAACAGTCGAGCGTATGCCAGGGCAAGATCATGGCGAGCCTGTTTTTCGAGCCAAGCACCAGGACGCGGCTGTCATTCGAGGCTGCCATGCACCGGTTGGGGGGCAGGGTAATATCGGTAGTGGAAATGGGGAATACCTCGCTGGCAAAAGGCGAAAGTATTGCTGATATGGCGAGGGTGGTGGGAAGCTATGCCGACATCATCGTCATCAGGCACCCGTGGGAGGGGGCCGCCAAGGTGGTAGCCGACTACGCCAGCGTCCCGGTAATAAATGCCGGCGACGGGGGGCATGAGCATCCCACCCAGACCCTGTGCGATCTCTACACCATCAAGAAGGAGAGACAAACCCTCGAGGGGCTGAAGATAGCGCTGTGGGGGGACTTGAAATACGGGCGAACCATACATTCTCTAGCCTACGCCCTGGCTAGGTTCGGGGCAACCATCCATTTCCGTCCTGGCTCGGGCCTTGGCCTACCGGAGCATGTTATAAGGAAGCTGACTACGGAATATGGGGGTATGCTGGAAAGATATAATGATACGAAAGGCGCAGATAGGGAGATGCTTTTCCCCTTGGACGCCATATATATCACGCCGAGCAAGCCGCATCAACTAGTAAATATACCCGATGTCAGTATCCAAATTGAGCTGAAGAAGGGTGTTGATGCTCTTTATGTTACCAGGCTTCAGAGAGAAAGACTTGAACCTATGGCAGAAGGACAAGAGTTGGAGCGGGACTACCCGGTAGTGAATAAAAAGCTCCTCAAAGAGAAGCAGTTTAGGCAAACACTTGTTATGCACCCCTTACCCCGTATCGATGAGCTTGCCTATGAGATCGATGCTGACCAGCGAAGTATGTACTTTAAGCAAGCGGCGTGGGGAGTGCCGATTAGAATGGCCCTCGTGGCCCTCCTGCTGGGAGCTAAGCAGGTCGATATTCCTGAGAAGGAAGGGGCAACCTTTTTCCTAAAGATAGACTATCCCGCCTATAACCGTGATTTTGGGGTCAGGTGCAAAAACAAAAAATGCGTTTCTGCGCAGCAAACGGAAAAAGGGTACATTAAGCCTGGGTTTAAAATAGTAGCGCACAAGCCTTTGACGCTCCGGTGCGTCTATTGCGAGCATGAAACGCATCCGCCCTATATCGCAAGTTCCAAGTGGCATCAAGGGATTGTGGACTACAAGAGGTACTACGACGCAGACAGTTTTATGCTGGGAAGAATACAGCCAGAGAATCTCATTATATTTGATTCAAAAGCTATCGCTCAAGCTGAGGGATTTAAGCCGGGCAAGAAGGCCCTTCGAGGATGATCCAGCAGAGAGAGGTGCCATTGATAAAGGAGCACCTTAACCGCCAGCCTAAGAGCCTGCTCATTCGCGGTGGTCGTATCATCGACCCGTCGCAGCAGGTCGATGCCATCGGCGACCTGTTTATCGCTGATGGGAAAGTCCGTTGGCTGAGCACACAAGGGACCTTTTCAGCACCCGAGAACTGCCCAGTAGTTTATGCCAGGGGGATGGTGGTATGCCCCGGTTTTATCGACATTCACTGCCACCTCAGGGAGCCGGGTTTTGAGGAGAAGGAGACCATCGCCACAGGAACCCGCGCGGCAGCTAAGGGCGGGTTTACTACAGTTTGCTGTATGCCGAATACCGACCCGCCAGTAGATAGCGGGGCTACCGTGGAGTACATCCTGAGTGTAGCCGCTAACGAAGGTGTAGTTCGCGTATTGCCTGTAGGGTGTGTCACCAAAGCCAGGGCGGGAAGCGAGCTCGCCGATTTCAGTGAGCTTTCCACATCTGGCGTTATCGCCTTCAGCGACGATGGTAACCCGATAGCCGACTCTTTGCTCATGCGGCGCGCTTTGGAGTACAGCAGGGACTCTGGTTTACCGGTTATCGATCACTGCGAAGACACCTCCCTTAGCAAGGCTGGGGTGATGAACGAGGGCACGGTGGCAAACCGACTGGGGCTTAAAGGGATCCCCGCTGCCGCTGAGGAGAGCATGGTTGCCAGGGACATTGAGCTGGCAAGGGTAACCGGCGGCAGGCTGCACATCGCTCATGTGAGCACCGCAGGCTCTGTTGCGCTCATCCGCCGCGCCAAAGAGGGGGGAATCCCGCTCACCGCCGAGGTTACGCCCCACCATTTGACCATGACCGAGGAGCGGGTTACGAGCCCCTCCGGCTATGATACCAACGCCAAGGTGAACCCTCCGCTGAGGACAGCGCGGGATGTTCAGGCGCTCATCGCAGGTTTAAAAGAAGGGGTGATCGATGCCATCGCCACTGACCATGCCCCCCATACCGATGCGGACAAGCGGTGCGAGTTCGAAAACGCCGCCTTTGGCATCAGCGGATTCGAGACAGCGTTGGGAAGCCTGATGGAGCTGGTACACCGGGGAGAACTCGATCTGGTGACGCTTGTCTCAAAACTTACGCACGAGCCGGCATCGTTCCTACGGCGAGATGACCTCGGTACGCTAAAGGCCGATGCCACGGCCGATGTCACCATCTTCGACCCAGATGCGGAGTGGGCGGTTGACCCCTTAGCCTTCGCTTCCAAGGGCAAAAACACCCCCCTTGCCGGTTGCGTGCTCAAGGGGAAGGTGATGGCTACTATATGTGGGCGGAAGGTTGTTTATAAAGACGATGCGATAAAGCTGGAGACGGCGCGCCGCGAGGCAGGGGCTTGACAGAGAGGGGAAAATGACCCTGT
>SOIC01000122.1 GCA_004377275.1 Dehalococcoidia bacterium | reverse complement strand
AGGCAGGGGATTTAGATAGGCAAGCATACGAGCTGGGGTATAGCGCTGGGGATTTGACCCCGGCATGAAATAGCAAGAGGGGCCACCAAAGGCTCTAGAGGAGGGGAGTATGCCATTACATGGATGGGAGTTCCTTATCATAGTGGTGGTCGTGTTAATCGTCTTCGGGGTGGGGAAGCTGCCCCAGACATTGGGCTCTCTTGGCAAGGGCATCCGTAGCTTCCGTAAGGCGTCGGCAGGCGAGGATGTGGACACGGAATCTTCGGAGTCTAAGTCCAAGAAGGAAGAGCCCGCGAAAGAAAAAGATACCGCCGACGAAGAGAAAAGCTAGCCTCTGGCTTATCCCCCTTGCGTATCCCCTTGTGGTTAAGAATCGAGAGAAAACGGCGTTCCTTCCCTGCAGGGATTGGCTAAGCGGGTGGTGATGGATGGTTGATGGTTTCCTAGGTATAGGTTTCTGGGAGATACTTTTAGTATTCGTTGTTATCATGGCGCTATTGGGGCCAAGGAGGCTGCCTGAGATCGCTGGAAGACTGGGAACGTTATTACGCCGGCTGAAGAGGGCTTCCTATGATCTGACATCGGCGCTGACCAAGGAAGTGGAGGGTACCCCGCTGAAGCAAGATGAGAATCCCCTGAGTTCCATTAAGCAGGCAGCCTCTGATCTGAAATCATCGCTGACTAGGGAAGTAAAAGATACCCCTCAGAAGGAAGACGATAGTCCCCGAGACGAGGCCGAGGAGCCGAAGACTGAGGAATAGCACGATTGCTGGCCGACGAGACGCCGCATAGCCGATGGAGGAAGAGAAAAAACTCACGGTTTTAAGCCATCTAGAGGAAGTGCGGGGGCGCCTGTTCAAGTCTTTGATAGCTGTCGTTGTCGGCATCGTTATTTGTTTCCCCCTGGCACGGTATATCTACCCCATCTTAATGACCCCCCTCCCCGGCATTGACCTGTATTACACCGAAGTAACCGGGTTACTGGGGAGTTATATGAAAGTCTCTCTCTATGGTGGCCTCGTCCTCGCCGGGCCTTACCTTCTCTACCAGTTTATAATGTTCATCAAGCCAGCGCTTACTCGCAGGGAGAAGGGATATTTTTACACGCTATTGCCCGGAGTGCTCATTCTTTTCTTCGGGGGGGTCATATTTTGCTACTTTATACTCCTGCCCCCCGCCTTAAGATTTTTGTACTACTCCTTTCCAGGTTTCGTCGGCGCTGATATACACCCATGGTGGACAGTGGAAAATTACGTTTCTGTGGTCACCAGACTCCTCTTCTGGCTCGGTGTGGTGTTCGAAATACCGATACTGATGTTCTTCTTGAGCAAGATCGGGGTGATTAGCCCAGCGTGGATTCGCCGGAAGTGGAGGTATGCTGTGGTCATTGCCTTCATCATCGGTGGTGTCATAACCCCCACATTTGACCCGGTCAATCAGAGCCTGGTTGCTGGTCCTATCATTCTCCTCTACGGGCTTGGCTACTTGCTAGCAAAGCTTGCGCGTTTGGGTAGTAAGAGGGCAGAGACTGAAACGATGTAGAGGGTAGCGAAACCAAGGGCAGGTATGAGGAAAATTCCAATGTGACCGAAGCCCCAGTGTCAGGTACACCTCCTTATCAACCATAAGATACATACGCCTCATCAGAAAGCAAGGCCATTGACCCAACCCTTGAGGTCGGTTATCATTAGACGACGCCCATCGAAGGAGCATCTCTGTTGCCCCATACCGACCTAGTTTTACTTCACCCGCCTAGCGTCTACGACTTTCGTCAAAAGACCATCCTCTATGGTCCGACCAGCGACCTCATCCCCTCCTCCCCTATTTTCGAGCTCTATCCCATAGGCTTTACCAGCATCGCGGAGTACCTGGAAGGGGCTGGCTACCGTGTGCGTATCGTGAACCTGGCGGTCCGCATGCTCCGAGACCCCAAATTCGACGCCGAGAAGCTTATCAAGGGCCTGAACGCCACCGTATTCGGCATCGACCTTCACTGGCTGCTCCACGCCCATGGCGCCATCGAGATAAGCCGGATGGTAAAACGGCATCACCCGGAGGCAAAACTGGTCCTCGGCGGACTCTCCGCCTCCTACTATCACCAGGAGCTTCTGGATTACCCCGAGATCGATTATGTGCTCCGGGGCGACTCCACCGAGGAGCCATTCCGCCAGTTGATGGAGTGCATCACAAACAATAGCGAACCGACCGCGGTACCCAATCTTTCCTGGAGAGATAGTAGCGGGGAGGTGCACCAGAACCCTCTTTCGCATGTCCCCGATGAGCTCAGCGGGGTGTTCGTTAACCACTACGACCACACAGTGCGCTCGGTAGTCCGTTACCGCGACCTGTCCAGTTATCTCCCTTACCGGCACTGGCTGCGCTATCCCATCACTGCGGTGCTTACCTGTAGGGGCTGCACCCACAACTGCCTCATCTGCGGCGGCTCCGCTGCCGCCTTCCGTCAGTGCTACAACCGGGAGCGCCCCGCCTTCCGCACCCCGGAGGCGGTGGCCCATGATGTGAAACGCATCGGGCGCTTCAGCGGCGGCCCCATATTTATCCTGGGGGACATCCTACAGGCGGGCGAGGATTATGCCTACCGCCTTCTGGAACTTTTAGGCCAGGAGCGGTCGAAAAACCGGCTTATAATGGAGCTTTTCGGCCCCGCCCCTCCAGCGCTGCTTAAAAAAATGGGCGAAGCCTGCCCCGGTTTCTGTCTCGAGATCTCCCCGGAGTCCCACGACCCTGAAATAAGAAAGGCCTGTGGCCGGGACTACCCCACTGAGGCCCTGGAGGCTACGATTGAGTCTGCCCTGGCGGCGGGATGCAGCCGAATGGATATCTTCTTCATGTTCGGCTTGCCCAAGCAGACCCCGCAGTCGGTAATGGACACCGTGGACTACTGCGACATTTTGATGGGCAAATTTCAGGATAAGCGAGTCTTCACCTTCACCGCGCCACTAGCCCCTTTCCTCGACCCGGCGAGCCTCGCCTTCGAGAACCCGGAGCGCTATGGCTATCGCCTGCTGATGCGGGGCCTGGAGGAGCATCGCCAGGCGCTGGTGGCACCGAGCTGGAAGTATCACCTGAATTACGAAACGGAGTGGATGAGCCGCCAGCAGCTCGTTGCCAGCGCCTACAAGGCGGAACTCGCCCTTAACCGTATCAAGGCAAGGCACGGCATCATCTCAAAGGGGATGGCTAAAGCGACAGCGCAGCGCCTCTACACTTCCCTCGAGATGCTGGACCGCATCGATGACATAATTGCTTCGGGCCAATTGGAGCAGTTGTCCCAGCTTAAGGACACGGTGGACCGGGTGAACATGTCGCGCGTGGGGGGCAAGCGGGAGCTTGAACTGCCCATTTCCCCTATCAAGATAAGGCTGCCGAGCGCCGTCTGGTCTCTGCTGAGGGGACGATAGCCTTTATTGACCTCATCACCACAGGCGATTAGTATAGATAATGGCTTTCTCGCCAG
The DNA here is from genome assembly GCA_004377275.1 of Dehalococcoidia bacterium. Lineage (GTDB taxonomy): Bacteria > Chloroflexota > Dehalococcoidia > E44-bin15 > E44-bin15 > E29-bin15. The sequence continues at coordinate 13,083 of SOIC01000122.1, read as the reverse complement.
TATTGGAGTCGATAATGACCAAGCTAAAGAGCCTGTTCCAACCGATCGCGATGGGAGAACTGGAGCTGAAGAACCGAATAGTGATGACATGTGCCAATGCCAGCGGCGGCGGGGGTAAGCACGTAATCAGCTATTATGCTGAAAGGGCGCGCGGCGGCGCTGGATTGCTTATCGTAGGCGGCATGTATACTTTCGATACTGGCCCGGTAAAAACTGTTTATGGGGGGCGCAAGGATGTGACCGAAGAGGAGGCAAGTGCCATCCGTGAATTCGCCCTCTATGGCGAGGAGCTCCTCCCCGGTTTACGCGAGTTCACCAAGACCATGCATGACAACGGCGCGAAGGTGGCGGCCCAGCTACTGATGACCTATGAATGGAAAAGGGACTGGAAGACGAATAGAGAAGGCCCCACCGAGCTGGTAAGCCCATCGGGTGGACCTTCCGGCGCTCGCCTGGGAGACACCAGGGCAGTGACCGTCGACGAGATCCATCAGATCGTTGAAGAGTACGGCGATGCGGCAATGATAGCCCAGCAAGCCGGATTCGATGCGATAGAGATCCACGCCGGCATAGGCTACTTCCTAAATCAGTTCCTTTCGCCTCACACCAACAGGCGAACCGATGAGTATGGAGGCAGCCTGGAGAACAGGATGCGCATGCTGCTTGAGATCGTGGATTCGTGCCAGAAAAAGACAGGAAAAGACTTCCCCATTATTGCCCGCATATCGGCCGAAGATTTCATTGAGGGGGGCAACACCCTCGAGGATACTAAGCCTATAATTATGGCCCTCGAGCGAGCGGGCATCGTTGCGATCGATGTGGAGACAGGATGGCATGAATCCCCCGTACCCATGGTCCAGCAGTGGGTAAAGCCCGGGGCCTTCGTTTACCTCGCCGAAGAGGTCAAAAAGGTGGTAAACATACCGGTTCTGACCGCCTACCGTATATGGGATCCCATTCTGGCAGACAGGATCATCGCCGAGGGGAGAGCTGACCTCGTGGGCATGGCGCGCGCTCTCGTCGCCGATCCCGAGCTGCCAGATAAAGCCAGGGAGGGGGGGTTTGACGATATCAATTATTGCATAGCCTGCTGCCGCTGCCTGGATACGGCTATAGCGGGCGAATGCCCGTCCTGCGCGGTCAACGCCAGGGTGGGGAGGGAGGCGGTATATATCATCGAACCCGCCGCCGAGAGCAAGAATGTGCTCATCATCGGCGGTGGCCCTGCAGGCATGGAGGCAGCCAGAGTGGCGGCGTTAAGGGGCCATAAAGTGACGCTCTGCGATAGGGGTCGAAGGCTGGGTGGGTCACTGCTATTGGCGGGCATTATGAATCCGGAACTCCCCAAATTCCTCAAATACCAGACGCGCCAGGTGCGAAAGCTCCCTATCGAGGTCAGGCTGAATACGGAGGTGGATGCCTCCTTTGTTGAGAGGATGAAGCCAGACGTAGTCATTGTAGCTGCGGGGGGCATACCCCCCACCTCCGAAATACCCGGGATACATAGGGAGAATGTGCTCAGCAGCCACGATATGCTTATGGCAATGATCCGCGCGCCCAGGAAAGGTGGAGCTTTACAAAGGTTTACATGGCGCTTAGGCTCCCTCGCCCTGAGATATCTGGATCAGCCAGCAATCATCAGATGGGCGCTGAGGTTCAGATTCCCGTTCAAAAAGAGGGTTGTAATTATCGGCGGCGGGTTTGCTGGCTGCGAACTGGCGGACGTGCTAGCGGAGAGGGGAAAGGAACTGACGCTTCTGGAGGAATCCAAACGGCTGGGTTTCGATATCGGGATCACCACCAGGTGGGTGGTCTTGATGAGGCTATGGAAATCCGGCGTCAGAATGGAGAGGAGTGCTAAGGTGGTGGAGATAACCGAAAAGGGGCTAAAGGCGATGGTAGGAGATTCCGAGGCGTTCTTTGAAGCAGATACAGTAGCGCTGACCCTGCCACTGGAAACGAATGATAAGCTTGCGGGGGAACTGGAGGAGAGAGGTTGGACTGTCCACAGCGTTGGTGACTGCGCCGCTACTGGCGGCAGGATTATGGAAGCTATGGCGGCCGGATTCCGCGCTGGCTATGAAATCTAAACGCCAGCCAACTCAACTCACTAACAAGTAGGAGAGTGTAATGACCGAGCTCAAGCATCTGTTCCAACCGATTCAAATAGGCACATTAGAGCTGAAGAACCGGATAGTATACCTGGCAGCCGACACCGGCTATGGTGATAATGACATGGTTACCGACCGCCAGAAGGACTACTACGCCGCGCGGGCCAGGGGTGGGACGGGTCTCTTAATCACGGGCATGGTTTTGCCCTCCAGTATGGGAAAGCCCATTCCCGGTCGGGTGGGGATCTACCACGATAGGTTCATCACCGGGCTTCGCCAGCTTGTCGATGTGGTGCACACTGAGGGAGCCAAGATAGCGATCCAGCTAAGCCTCCAGTACTTCTGGGCCAGGGGCGAGGGCGCTCCCCTTGAGGAGGTTGGTCCCTCGGCGATCGCCACACGCCGCAACTCTCAACCACGCGAGCTCAACCTGGATGAGATCGAACAGATTATTAACGAATACAGCGAGGGAGCACGCCGGGCGCGGGACGCTGGCTTTGACGGGGTAGAGCTTCACTGCGGTATCGGCTATCTGATAAGCCGCTTTCTATCCCCCTGCACCAATAAGCGCACTGACGAGTATGGAGGCTCTCTGGAAAATAGAATGAGGTTTCTTCTCGAAATCATCGCCTTATCGAAAAGGAAGGCCGGCAGCGATTACCCCCTGATATGTAGAATCTCCGCAGACGAGTTTATGGAAGGGGGGCATACCCTGGAGGATACCAAAAAACTGATCCCCGTCCTGGAGGGGGTGGGGGTTCATTGCTTTGATATAGGGGCTGGGTGGCATGAATGCCGGACGCCCCTGGTTCACATGTCGGTACCGCGGGGCGCCTTCGTCTACCTCGCTGAAGGGATTAAAAAGGTGGCCAAGATCCCGGTAGTCGCCGCCTACCGGATCAACGACCCCATCCTGGCAGACAAGATTATAGCCGAGGGAAGGGCTGACCTCATCGGCATGGGGCGTGCGCTCATCGCCGACCCGGAGCTCCCCAACAAGGCCAGGGAGGGGAGGCTTGAGGAGATCAGGCCCTGTATTGCTTGTGGGCACTGTCTGGACGTGGTCATGTTGGGCGCGCCGCTCGCCTGCGCGGTGAATCCACAGGTAGGCAAGGAGGCAGAATATACCAGCGTACCGGCGAAAACGCCGAAGAAGGTGTTTGTCATCGGCGGCGGCCCTGCAGGCATGGAGGCTGCCGCGGGGGCGGCAGAACGGGGACACCAGGTCACCCTCTTTGAAAAGAGGGACCGGCTGGGCGGGAACCTTCTCCTGGCGGCGGTTCCCTCATATAAATGGGAGCTCAGCAATCTGACCAATTATCTAGAGACCCGGCTTAAAAAGAGCGGAGCCCAAATCAGGCTTAACCAGGAAGTGAGCCAAAAGACCATCACTGAGGGGAAGCCGGGGGTAGTCATCGTCGCTACCGGAGCCACGCCGCTCATCCCCGACATCCCCGGTGTGAACGGGGGAAATGTGGTTACCGCTCTGCAGGTGCTCGGAGGTGAGAGAGAGGTTGGGGAGCGAGTCGTGATTGTTGGTGGTGGGATGATCGGCTGTGAAACCGCCGAGTACCTTGCCGATAAGGGCAAACGGGTAACCATTCTGGAGATGCTGGAGCGCATCGGAGCCGATATAGGGATGACCACCCGATGGGTGATTATGCAGCGGCTGAGAAGCGCCAGAATCGCTATGGAGACCAAGGCGAAGGTAGAGGAGATCACCGATAAAGGAGTCGCGGTAAGCCGTGACGGGTTCGCGGAGTTCTTCGCCGCGGACAGCGTAGTGCTTGCGGTGGGGCTGGTGCCCCAAAATGAGCTTGCCCAAAGGCTGGAGGGAAAGGGCACGGAGTGCTACTCTATTGGTGACTGCACTGAGCCTCAGAGAATTGTCCAGGCCATCGAGGGTGGGTTCCGCATCGCCAGAGAGATCTAAACACTAGACAACCTAATACTATCTAAAAGTTTAAAACATGCTCATCGACCTGCATACGCATACCCTACCCCTGTCCGACGACAGCGAGTTGACACCAGACGAGCTGATCGCGCACGCTAAGCGCGCCGGCCTCGATGCCATTTGCCTCACTGAGCACGACGCTTTCTGGAACGATGATGACATCGCGGCATTGTGCCGCAAACACGATTTCCTCATCCTGCCCGGAGTGGAGATAAACACCGAGGAGGAGCACCTGCTTGTCTTCGGGCTTAAAAAGTGGATCCTGGGCATGAGCCGCGCCGCATTCGTCAAGGAGATAGTGGATAAGGCAGGCGGTGCTGTAATCGTGGCACACCCCTACCGCCGCAAGATACTCAAAAGTGAAGACCCTGAGAACAAACGATACTATAGAGAGCTCAACCGCGCCTGCCAAAACCCAATTTACCGGATGGTGGACGCCGTAGAGGTGTTCAACGCCCGGGGTACGGAGAGGCAGAACGCCTTCTCCGCGGAGCTCGCCGAGCGATTAAAGCTGAGGGGCATCGCCGGCAGTGACGCCCATGAGGCCAGAGACATCGGTCGCGCCGCCACCTTTTTCGAGCGGAAACTTACCACCCTTCAGGAGCTAATCGCAGAGCTCAAAGCGGGGAGGTTCAGGGTGGCAGACCCCAGCGAAATCAAGGAGAATCTCTACCACCAAGAGGCTGAGCGCTAAACCAAAATGAAAAGACGGGCAGGCTCAGGGCGAAATTAGGCGCATAGATCAGCGACGAGGAGGTCGAGGGCCAGCTCGCTCTTCCATAACCCCCTCTTTATCGATAGGTCGGTCTCCAGGAGCTTGCGGTAAACCTGTTCCAGCCGCTCCATGGAATACCGCCGGCCCTGTTCCAGCGCCTTATTCAGGACGTAATCCGAGGTCAGGGCCAACCGAGCTTTAACCTCAGCAGGAGAAAAACCCTGCAGGCTAAGCTCCTTTGACTGAACCAACAGGCGAAGCTGCCTGGTTATCATGACTAAAAGATAGGGCGCGGTATCTCCCTCCTGAAGCAACTGGTGCAACAGCGGCGCTGCCCTTGCCGCCCGGCCCTCGATAAGGGCATCTACCATTGTGAAAACATTGGCCTCCCGAGCGTAGCTTACCACCTCCTTAACATCCCCCTCGTCGATGCGTCGCCCCATGGTGTAGAGGAGCAGCTTCTCAAGTTCGCTGGCCAGCACCCACAGGTTCTCCCCCACCAGCGAGGCAAGCATCCTCACCGCCTCAGGGGAGATCGTGCCATTACCCTCCTTTACTCGCCCCCGGATCCACTCCCCTAGCGCTGCCCCCTTGAGCAGCGGGAACTCCTTCACCGAGGCCAAAGGCGCCAGCCGCTTGAGCAGCGCGTTACCCTTCTTTATCTGCCCATCGATTAGTATGAGCGCCGTGCTCGGGGGCATATTGCCGACCCTCTTTTCGAACTCCCCCCACTCCCCCTTATCCCTCCTAAGTGCCTGCCCTTCCCCTGCCTCGTCCGCATATTTTGCACCTTTCGAGAAGTTCGAAAAACGCGCCAGCAGCCCTTCTACGATGATGAGACGGTGGGAGCCCAGAAAGGGCAGCGCTATGCAGGCATCCATGAGCTGATTTAAGCTCACCTGTTTCCCCTCAAAAGTCGTGGTATTGGATGCCAGAGACTCCCGGTCACCCAGGCCGTCCTTGATCCGCTCCAGCTCCTCCCGGAGCGAAAACTCATCGGGACCGAACAGGATATAAAACATTTTCGCCTTTTCGCCCTTTCGCCCTTTCTCTAACGCTTTCTGAAAGGACTCGCTGCTACCCAAGTTTAGGCGGTTAAGACCAATATCTCTATGGTACCAACGATCACGCTCTCATTCTACCGCATATCTCGATGCTAGACTATACCTCCCCCGGGGATATGGCGTTGTAATTACAGCAGTAACCTAAGCCAACAATCGCCCATAACGGAGAAACGCACACCCTAGAGCTAGAATAGAACTAATATAGTTTGGATAGATAGGAGACTCTTGCGAATGTGAAAAGGGGAGCCCCCCGATATAATCGGGGGCAGGGGTCTGGGGGTGTCCCCCGTGTCATTGCGAGGAGCGTGAGCGACGAAGCAATCCTGGTAGAGGTGAAAGGAAGCGAGATTGCTTCGCTTCACTCGCAATGACGGCGTGGAGTACTACCAGGAAAATCGTGGAGAGGCGGAGGCCCGGACCGTGGCAAGAGGGTGATGTGTCACCAAGCTATGATACGCGTACTATACCTAGAGTCATTATCAGGAATATGCTATGATAGCCATGGTTAGAACTTAAGCCAGAAGGCTTCAAAAACGGAAAAAAGACCCGAAATTTCGCCAACGATCATAACAAAGCAAAAAGGCGACTGGAATCCGAACCAACAACCGCAAAGGTCGAAAAAATGGAGATCGGGATTATCGGGCTGCCCAAGAGCGGCAAGACCACACTCTTCAATACCCTGACCAGGGGAAAGGCGGAGATCGGCACTTACACCACCGCCGAACCGAATGTGGGGATGGCCAAGGTGCCCGACCCGCGTCTCGAGGCTCTGGATAAGATATTTCAGCCGAAGCGGAAAATACCTGCCGAGGTGCGATATATCGATGTCGCCGCACCCACCAAACGGGAACTGGGCGGCGAGTTCCTGGCCCATCTCAGCCAGGCGGACGGCCTGCTCCATGTGGTGCGCGCATTCGAGGATGAGAAGGTGCCCCATGTCGAGGGCAGCATTGACCCGGAGAGAGACACCAAGATACTGGAGCTGGAGCTCACCTTGTCCGACCTCTCCATCATGGAAAAAAGACTGCATAGGATAGAGGCCTCCCTCAAAGGGGCAAAGGCCCATGAGCGCGAGGCCTTTGCCAAAGAGGAAGCGCTTCTGGCGAGGCTCAAGGTTGCCCTGGAGAGCGAGGTGCCCATCAGAGAGCAAGAGCTGAGCGAGGACGAGCGAAAAGCCATCTCAGGCTACCAGTTCTTGAGCGCCAAGCCGCTCCTTGCGGTGTTTAACATCGGGGAGGAAAGGCTGCCCCAGGCCAGCTCCCTGGAGGAGGATTGGCGCAAAAAATACCGTCGCCCGCATCTGGAGGTTGCCGTCCTCTGTGGCAAGCTGGAGATGGAGCTGGCCCAGCTTGATGATGCCGATGCCCAGGAGTTCCGCTCCGATATGGGCATCGCGGAGGCAGCGCTGAACCGCATAATCAAACTCTCCTACGACTTGCTGGGGCTGATCTCCTTTTTTACCTTCGTCTCCGACGAGGTGAAGGCATGGACCATCCGCCGCGATACTACCGCGGTGCAGGCGGCGGGTAAGATTCACTCAGATATGGAGCGGGGCTTCATCAGGGCCGAGGTAATTGGCTATGATGACCTGGTGAAGTGCGGCAGCATAGCCGAGGGCAGAAAAGGGGGACTGCTCCACACCGAAGGCAAGAGCTACATCGTCGAAGACGGGGATGTCATCACCTTCCTGTTCAATATCTAATCTGTCACCCTCTCCACTCGTTCGGGCACACCATTACAGGCTTGCTCCCTAATGCACCACACATTCTAGCGAATTGTTAGATCGCATTCCGAAGAATTGCTTCCCCGGTTGCGCCGGCACCTGATCAAACAAAATGGCTTAATGTGCAACAACGCCGTTGGGAGGCCGGGAGGGAGTACTAAAGCGCAGACAGGAGCTAGGAAGCTTGACATTGAAGGCGAGAAAGGCATAGTATGCCAGCGATATACATTATCACTCCAGGGAGGAGAATATGGAACCTGATCTATGGTCTCTTTACCGACAAATGCTCCGGAGTAGACGGTTTGAGGAGTTTGTTAAGGATTTGTGGGAAAAGGGGAAAATCTCCGGGGAGATGCACCTGGGAATTGGAGAAGAAGCCATTGCCGCAGGTGTTGTAGACCACCTTCAGGAGGGGGATGCAATGGCCCTCGATCACCGCGGCACGCCTCCACTAGTTGCCCGCGGAGTGGATCTGGTAGTTCTTCTGCGGGAGTTTCTGGGTAGTGAGGATGGCCTCTGTTGCGGCATGGGCGGACATATGCACCTATTTTCTCCGGAGCACCTTGCTGCATCTTCAGGGATTGTGGGTTCATCCGGCCCCGTAGCTGCAGGCTTCGCTCTGGCCGCTCAATGTCTCCGTCCGGAGAATCTGGCCGTGGCCTTCTTCGGGGAAGGGGCGATGAACCAGGGGATGCTGGTGGAGACCCTCAACCTGGCCGTTGCCTGGAAGCTACCCATGCTGTTTGTCTGCAAAGATAACCAATGGGCAATCACCACCCTCTCCCATTCTGTTACTGGAGGAAACCTGATCGACCGCGCAAAGGCCTTCGGTATGCCCGCCATGGAGATAGACGGGACCGACGTGGAGGCGGTATGGAATGCTGCAGGCCAGGGAGCGGATCGGGCACGAAATGGAAACGGGCCCACCTTTCTGCTGGCCCACTGCCCCCGCCTCGAGGGGCACTTCCTCATGATCGGTCAAATCAGGACAGACCAGGACCGTGATCCCCTTGATCGGATCCAACGGAGGCTAGGGACAGAAAAGACTCGTCTGGAGGAGATTCAAAAAGAGGTGGATCAGGAAATCCAAAAGGCGGTGGAAATTGCTTTGTCGTCCCCCTGATCTACGATGATAAGAACCTTCCCAGGTCAACAAGGTTAGCCTATGAGCCTTCACTGGATTCGGAGGAACAAACAATGAGAACTATGAGCTTTGCCGATGCCATCGAGGATGCACTGAGCGATGCCATGGCTAGCGATTCTAGGATCGTGATCCTTGGAGAGGACGTTCACGCGCTGCGGATGAACCTGTTTGCACGTTTCGGTGAACAAAGGGTTCGTTCGGCCCCCATCAGTGAGGCTGCATTCGTGGGCGCGGCAGTGGGAGCCGCCATGGCAGGCCTGCGGCCCGTGGTGGAGGTCATGCTGGTAGACTTTATCGGGGTAGCCATGGATGCCCTGCTCAACCATGCTGCCAAGATCGAGGCCTTCTCCGGCGGCAAATGGAAGGTCCCCTTGGTCGTCCGAACTGCGTGCGGTGGGGGCTATGGGGATTCCGGGCAACATGAGCAGACCCTGTGGGGTTGGCTGGCACATATTCCTGGACTAACCGTGGTGGCGCCTTCAACCCCTGCGGATGCCGGTGGAATGATGCTCTCAGCCATCGAACATGAAGGTCCGGTAATCTACCTGGAACACAAGCTACTTGCCAGCTATTGGCTGTACTACATGGGGTCGGGTGGACGGACTACTGTGGGGTTTGACGTACCATTGGAAGGTGTCAGCGGCCCGGTTCCGGACAGTTGGACCCCGGTGCCATTGGGAAAGGCAGCTACTCGGCGGGAGGGCGAAGACATTACCTTGGTGAGCGTGGCTGTCGGTGTCCACCGTTGCATGGAGGCAGCGGCTGTCCTCGAAGAGAAAGGGATCTCTGCGGGCGTGCTGGATCTAAGAACTGTTTCACCGCTGGACCGGGAGGTGCTCTGCGGGGCTATCTCCAGAAGCGGACGTCTGCTAGTCGTGGATGAGGACTACCGGGACTTCGGCCTCTCTGGAGAACTTGCAGCCGTCGTACTGGAGGCTGGGATTACGGTCCGGTACGGCCGTGTCTGCACGGAGGGGACCATCCCTTATTCCCGTGAACTTGAGGATCAGGTTCTCCCCAACACAAGGCGCATCGTGGATGCAGCCCTGAAACTGATGGAGCGGTAGTCCCTGCTCTCACCTTTGTCGGTTGTCCCCTGAGGAAGCCTCTTCCCCAGCTTTGTTCATGCCACGGAATAGTGTACGACCAGGCTGGTGCTGGATTTGATCGAGGGGTTCAGGTCGATCGTTGTCGACTCAGTGGTGTATGCCTCGTCAGCACCAGTCCTATCGCCGAGTGTGATTTTGATGCCCAACATGAATCCGAAAAGGCCATCTTCCTAACCTGGGACGGAAGGAAGAGATTTATTCACCGTTCTATTCAGAATGAGAAAGACGTAACATTCTGACGAACTGTTAGACACCTAGCGAACCGTTGACTATCCTGCTGCCAACCGATAAGCGGGTTAGCTATCATTATTATTCTTTCTTTATGCACATACAACTTTGGAAAAGCCCCACATACAGCTTTCTTTTGTCAACCACACGAAATCCAGATTCTTCTAAACCCTCAATAAATTCTGGTGGCTCAAATCTAGACTCCTTGGGATGATGAATCTTGAAATAGCGCTCTATACCGTCCAAGCCCTTCTTATTTGGTTCCTGAACTAAGAGAACCCCGCCAGATTTAAGTACTCTATTTATCTCTTTAAGAGCAGTACGCCATTCTGGTACATGATGAAGAACATCAAATATAAACACCGCATCAAATTTCTCAGAAGGAAGTTTAATATCCGTCACGTCTCCAACAAATATATTTGCCGATAGGCCTCTTTGCTTAGCAAGTTCAACCTCTTCTGGCATAATATCGAATGCGAAAAGCTCTTTGGGTTGAAGCTCCTGTATTATTAGCTCTGAGCTATAACCAGAACCACAACCAACATCTAATATCACCTTATTGGTTAAATCAATATGATTCTTTCTGAGGTATTCCTTAAAAGTCCTAAACTCATAATGTCTTTGGAAGAATCCCCTCAATGGAGTATTCACAAGCCTTAATTCTTTTTTGTCTATCGCTGCGTCCAAAGTAATCTCTTAATTCTAATAACGTTCAACGGCGAAATTCCCCAACTTAAACTTTAGATTATCTACCGTAGTTATGACGTGTCCTCGATTATACAGCTAGCCAGAGTGAAATGGAATAGCACTGTCTCTTTACAAGAAACCTTAAATTCGTATTAGCCGGAGTTAAGCCCAGCCAGGCGGATTTGGGAGGGGAAGGTGTATACTGCCTACCGCTCAACCTCAACCCATCTGGAGAGGTTGCTAGAAAAGAGCATCAAGACGAGACCCACAAATCCCAACAGGCCTCTCCGGGCGAGGGGAACCAACGCCGCCGGCCCTACTCTATCCCCGCTCCGGGCGTGTAGTCTCGCTGTTTCCAGTACACGTCACCACCGCCTAAGCGCTTAACGAACCCATGGATACTGCAGGCCAGCAGGAAGGAGATGCTCACAGGGTGCGACAGGGAGTAAAGCCACGATTGGTGAAAGCGACGGTCAATTAGGACACGCATCAGCAGAAGGAGCGCCACCTGCGTGACGATGAAAAGGAACAGCAACCAACCGAACCCGGCGAACATCGGTAAAAGGTGCCAGGCCACCAGGATGAAAGGGGCGATAAAAAAGGCGATCGCCGCCGGCATCATCACGCCTAAAATCCAGGGAGAGATGTCAGTTACCGCATAAGTCCACCTACTGAAGCCCTCCCACAGGTCGCCCACCCCTTCGTACATGCGGCTAGAAACAATCTGAGAAAGGTCAACAACCCCTTGCCGCTTGCCGTGACGCACTGTCTCGATCCCCAACCAGACATCCTCCAGTATGCGTGATTTTACAGCCTCGTGCCCACCTATCTCGCGGTAGTCTGAGGCCGAGAAGAAAAGGAACTGCCCGATGGCAATCCCACCATTGGCCTTGCTGGAGCCCTGCAGCCACCATAAAGGGAGCCAAATGAGAAGGATGAAGTACATGATGGGGATAACGACTCTCTGAGAGAAGGAAACGGCAGGCCACAGGGGGATACCGGAGAGCAGGGTCAGCCTGTTACTTGAGGCATAAGCCAGAGCGCTGCGCAGCATCGCCGGTGCATGAATAGTGTCGGCGTCGGTGAAGAGCAACCAAGAGCCTCTGGCCTCAGCGGCAAGCTGGTGGCAGGCGAAGGACTTCCCCGTCCACCCCCGGGGTAGGGGCTTCCCGCGAAGCAGCCTCACCCTGGGGTCCGCAGCGGCTATCTCCTCCACCACAGCAGCCGTGTTGTCGCTGGAGTTATCGTCCAGGACTAAGATCTCGTAGTTGGGGTAATCCTGTCTCCTCAGGGAATCCAGACAGGTGACTATATTCGATTCCTCGTTTCGGGCGGGGATCAGAATTGAGATGAGGGGCAGGGGCTCGGGCAATTTCCCCTTTTCGTCTCCCAGCCGGTGGAGCGCCCTCAGATTCAGAATGATATTGACCATGAATATGGCAAGACAGAAGGTGATTATGACTTGATATAAATACCACATTTTCTTTAACGACTATATGTTCGCCAGGCTTGCGACTGTATTATATCATCGGTGACCCTCCTTATCACTCTCCTCTGGCGAAAAAATAGGCCCCTCCTTTTAGGCGGGATCTGTATCGCTCTCCTCCTCTGCGGCGCCCTCAGATACGGTGCCGTCCCCACCGGCGACGAGCTCCCGCCTTATATTGGCAAAGAGACTGTGGCGATCACCGGGGTGGTGGTTGAGGAGCCCAAGCCTAGAGATTCATCGACCAAGCTCATCCTCTCAGCGAGGGAGATAAACGGGCAAGAGGTCTCGGGTACTGTCCTGGTGCGCACCACGAGGTATCCCGCTTATGAGAACGGTGATTTGCTGAGAGTAACCGGTGAGCTTGAGGAGCCACCTGAGGATCTCGACGGTTTCGACTACCGTGCCTACCTCGCCCGCCAGGGGATCTACTCCGCAATGTATTACCCCGATATCGAGCGCGAGGAGAGCGGGCAAGGGTCACAGCCCTTTCAGGCTATCTACTCATTCAGGCACCGAATGGGGGAGGCGCTGGGAGCCTCGCTTTCCGAGCCTCAAGGTTCGCTGGCTCAGGGCATCCTCCTGGGGCTGCGCCACAACATACCGTCATCCTTATATGAGAACTTCCGGGACTCAGGGACGGCCCACCTCCTCGCCATCTCCGGGCTTCACAGTCGACGGGTAGCAATGAATGGGATTAAGCCTTATCGTGATATCGTAATTACACTTTTCAACTTTGTAATTACATTCTGCACGCACATCCATTTGCGTATACCATTACAGGCCTACTCCCTAATGCTCCACACATTCTAGCGTTTTGTGTAATGCACCCCTTTCCACTGGTTCCCACTGACGAGGTGAC
>SOIC01000218.1 GCA_004377275.1 Dehalococcoidia bacterium | reverse complement strand
CAGGGATTGATCCTGGGGGGTAGTTGCCGCCTTGCCGATGGTGAAGTTTCCCTCGGCGTCTACCACCATCATGTCAGTCATGGTGCCGCCGGCGTCACTGGCGATTATCTGTACCCTTTTTTCCTCGGCCATGTTGCCTCCTTGCAAGTTCTACAGAAATTGGGGCTTCCAGCATATCGAATCCACACAACGGTGTCAACTAGTTCTCCGTGGCAGCTTCTCGGGTCATGTAACCATCTCATGTACCCGACGCTCCCGTGATGAATAAAAATAATCTCGTTCAGATAGATAGAGACTGCTGAAAAAGAGGTGCCCCGATATAATCGTCCGATAAGTCGGACTCTCACAAAGCGGAGGGGCCGGGGGTCTAGGGATGGGCCGAGTGTCGGCCGACCTGTCGGCCTCGGCCTCGGCCGCGGGGCAGAAATACACCCTAGGGCAGGTAGGAAAAGGTGATGTGAATCACCGCCGCTTCCCCATGCAACCTGCCTTAATACCGCCTTCGCCATAAAAAGCGTACTAGTCACTTTGTGACAGGCATCCACAAAGATGATATAGCACTAATATACCAGACTAGTACACAAAATTGACACGGAGCGTCAAAGCTAGCTATAATCGTGCATGATAACGTAACGGAAAGGATAAACAGCATGAGCGAAGTTGATATAAAACTCCTGGGCCTCTCAGCAACACCGATCAAGGGAGGCAATTGCGACACGCTGGTTAAAGAAAGCCTTAAGGGAGCCAGGGAACTGGGGGATGAAATCGGTGAAGTGAAGACCGAATTCATCACGCTGGCTGACAAAAAGATCGCTATGTGCCAAAATTGTCAGTGGTGCATCGAAAACAAGGCACCCTGTAAGGTAAAGGATGATGCTCAGAAGGTATTCGATAAGATAATTGCAGCCGATGGCATTATCTTCGGCGCACCGACATGGGGGCTGACCCTATCGCCCCCGCTCACCGTCCTGTGGTCCAGGGTGAGATACTACGCCATCTTCACCCAGCTACTGAATAATAAGGTCACTGGCTACCTGACCGTCGGCTTCTTCGGCCTGGGCTTCGATGCGTGCCTGGACCAGATGGAGAACCTGATGAAGAGGATGATGCTCCCGGTGGCCAGGGGCTGGGGGGTTACCAGCACGATCTTCTCCGGAGAGAGGCCGAGATACCTAAAGCACGGGGTGCGGGACGATAAACGGGGAATGCTCATGGCAAGGCAGGTGGGGATACGGGTAGCGGAGGTGACCAGGATGATTAAATATGCCACCGAGCACGGCATAGTACTGCCCGATGAATATAAGACCACCGTCTTCGGCGGGCACTGGGAGAAAGGGAAGAAAAAGGTGTACATCAACGGTGTTTGGAGGGATAAGGAAAGTGGGGGATAAACCTCATCGCAAGGTAGGCGCCGCGGAAGCGATCGGAGCGATCAAGCCGGGCGACATGGTATTCATCGAGGGGACGTGTGGTGAGCCAAGAACACTGGTCGATGCTCTGGTCGAGGATAAAGAGAGGCTGAAGGGCACTCACCTGCTGGACAGCCGGGTTATCCCCGGCTCCCCGTATGCCGCACTCACCGATTTCTTCCATATCATCACCATGCATGTTAACCCCGACCTGAGGAAAGGGGTCGAGGATGGCACAATCGATTTCCTGCCGGTAAGCCTTACACAAACACCATCCCTATTTACCACAACCGTGCCCCTTGACATAGCCCTGGTGCACATTTCGCCGCCGGATGAAAAGGGCTACTGCAGCTTTGGGGCTGTCCCCGGCTTTAACCGCGATGCGGCCTTAGCTGCACGCACCGCCATCGCACAGGTGAACGACCAGATGCCCTACACCTATGGCGATAGCCTCATACACGTGAGCGATCTCGACTATCTGGTAGAGGTGTCACGCCCGGTCCAGACCTGGCCGGATCCGAAGATAGGGCCGGAGGAGGAGGCAGTGGCGGCAGTGGTGAGCGAGCGCATCGCCGACGGGGATACGCTCTGTATCGGCGTGGGCGCTATCCCGGAAGCCCTAGTTAGAATGTTGACCGATCGGCGCCATCTTGGCATCCACACCGGCATGATAAGCAATAGCACCGTGGACCTCATGGAGAGCGGTGTGGTGACCAACGAGCGCAAGGCCATCGACAGGGGCAAAACGGTGAGCGGTGCGGCAGCCGGCACCGAAAAGCTGTTCCGTTTTATACACAAAAACCCGCAGGTAGAGATGCACCCCTATACCTATACCCACGATGCCAATGTCATTCGTCAGTTCGATAATTTCATCACTATCGTCTCCGCCATCGAGGTTGACCTTAGCGGACAGGTAAATGCGGAAACGATCAGAGGCATCCAGATCAGTGCTGTGGGCGGGCAGGCTGAGTGGCTACGGGGAGCGGCTGCTGCTCCCGGCGGGAGGTCGATCATTGCCTTTACCTCAGCGATACAGGGTAAGACATCCCGCCATTCCCGCATCATCCCCCGGCTTCAGGAGGGCACCATCACCAGCGTACCGCGCTACGATGTTGACTGTATAGCTACCGAGTACGGGATAGCTGAGCTGAAGGGTAAAACCCTCGCCCAGCGGGCCAAGGCCCTTACCGCCATCGCTCACCCAGATTTCCGGGAAGACCTGGAAAGAGCCAGGCGAGGGGTAGAATAACCGGAGGCTTATTTCTTCTTCGGCGTCTTCTTAGCGCCTTTTGCGCGCCAAGCCTGATCACTGTAACGCTTATCTCTGGCTGAATACATACCTTTGGGGCCTTTGGTCTTCAACTCCCGCATAAGGTTAAACTCTCCAGGTTCAAACTTAAGATTGCTCATCAGGGTGTGTGAGATACTGGCTAAATCGTAACCGGCGGAAAGCCCCATTATATCCATCGCCAGCATGAACTCTTTCTTCCCCATCACAATACCGTCAATGGGGCGGCTGGCGATAGTCTCAGCTGCCTGAGCAACTTCCTTCTCCAGTTTATTCAGGGGCACCACCTTGTTGACCAGGCCGAATTCCTGAGCCTCCTTGGCGCTGAGCGGCTTTCCCAGAAGCATCATCTCCTTAACCCTCCGCCACCCGATCATGAGGACGTACAGGGGAATCGGGCCCTCAATGCCGAGATAGGTGTAGCCGGGATGGGTAAATACCGCATCTTCGCTGGCAATGGCCATGTCGCAGGCGCACATAATCTCAAAATGGCCGCCGTAGCAATAGCCGTGCACCTGGGCAATGGTCACCTTGTCGCAGGTGAGGATTTTCTGCAGGATGGCCCGCCGCCCCCACCACTCATCCACCCCCCAGTACCTCCTTCTCTGAGGGGGACGCTTATCCTCAGTGAAGCCCCGCCGCGCGCGCACCGCTTCGATATCATACCCCGCTCCGAAGGCACGCCCTGACCCTTTGATGACCACCACCGCCACGTTGTCATCCCTATCAGCTTCGGTCAACCTGGCGATCACCTCTTCGAGATCATCCATCGGCTGTATGGCATGTAGCTTTTCCGGCCGATTAAAGGTAAGCGTGGCAATCCTCTTCTCCTTATCAACCTCATAAAGACAGTAACTCAATCTATCCTCCTTCCGATTAAGGCCAGAATAACCTTTGTGCTGCTTTTTTCAGTTCGGCACGAAAGTCGGGATGGGCCACATTGATCAATTCCTCTGCCTTCTCCCGCACGCTCCTGCCCCGCAAACGCGCTACCCCGTATTCCGTAACTACCAGGTCAATGCAGTTCTTGTGGAGGGTGACGGTTGTCCCTTCCGGCAACGCCGGCATAATACGGGATACCGTCCCGTTCTCCGCGGTAGAGGGCAGCACTGTAATGGCACGCCCTCCTTTAGACAGGAGCGCCCCAAGCTGGAAGGGCACCTGGCCCCCCGCACCACTCAGCAATCGTGTCCCTAAGCTTTCCGCCGTTGGCTGACCTAAAAGGTCAATAGCCAAGGCTTGATTTATCGTCACCATGTTATCTATGGAAGCGATCACCCTGATATCTTCCAGCCAGTCAACGTCAACCAACTCAAAGAGCGGGTTCATGTGAACCCATTGCACTTCCTCCCTGGTGTCCCCCCCTACCGAAGTGACCACCACCTTTCCCGGGCGAACATTCTTGTATTTCCCGTTAATCACCCCTTCCCGGACCAGTCGGATTATCCCCGGGACCGTGGCCTCTGAGTGATACCCGATATCGCTTTTGCCGTCCAGTATGCCCAACTGAACCAGAGGCTCAGTGGCACGGCCGACGCCTATCTGCAAGCAGTCGCCATCCCTTATGATCGAGCCGACATGCCCTGCAATTTCCTTTTGCGCCTGGTCGGGTTCCTTTTTGGCCTTTTTACCCAACAGGCTCCCGCCGCCGGGGCGCTCCCCGGAAGAGATATGCTCCACAAAATAGTCTATCTCTGAGACGTGGACATAATTGTCACCGTAGGTTCGGATCAGACGGGGATTCACCTCCGCGATTACCTTCTTTGCCTCTTTGACCTGGGTTTTCTTATTCCACAATGACTGGCCAAAGCTGCAAAAGCCCGCATCATCGGGGGGTGAAATCTCGGTGAGCAGTATATCCAGCCCTTGCTTGAAAAATTCCAAGTCAAAAGGGAAAAGGGAGCCAAAAGCGATATCACACCTCCGCTCCTCGACCATCTCCTGGTTCACCCCCAGGGGAAAGGAAACCGTGATACTGAAGGAGTCTTCCCAGCCCGGGTCATACCAGCCAAAATCATAACCCGGGGTGGGGACATACACCTGAACCCCTTCCAACTCTCCTAGCCGGGCAGCGATCGCCAGACCCACAGCATGTGCCTCTCTGCCGGTGGTAAACCCAATGCGGTCTCCAGACTTGACCAGCTTGGCAGCCTCCTCGGCAGGAACTATCTTACTGTCATACTCCTCCCGCCAATCCTTCATCTATGACCTACCTCCTCATCCGCGTGAGCACGTTCAATTATCCGGCTAGCTATTAGGTTTGTTAAACTCGATCGAGTGTCCATGGTAACTGGTTGACAAATAATTATATCACTCCCAAAAGCAACCGTAAACTAAGTGTACTCGTCCAGTACATTAGTGACGCATCACCCTTAACCCGTTTTCCCTGTCATTGCGAGGCACGAAGTGCCGAAGCAATCTCAGGGATGGTGGGTGGGCAGGCATGCGCCGGTGAGATTGCTTCGCTCCGCTCGCAATGCCAAGTGAAATAGCGCCTCATAATTACATTAGGATGTCATCATCTATCTAAACGAGAGCATAAAGCTTGTAAAATTAAGACGCGCTTCACGGTATTAAGTATGGGTAAACATGAAACAAAGTTTCGAAAAGTTCGAAAATAGTTTGCAAAAGGAAGGTTCAGTATGGTATATTTAATCGTCACATCTGCAAGGAGGTTAGAATTGGGCGATAACCTGAAGGGAAAAAATGCCGTAGTAACCGGTGCCGCTGGGGGAATCGGGCACGAGGTATGCTTGGCCCTGGCCAAGGAAGGGGCCAACATCGTGGCAAACGATATCGGCGCGTCGAGGGACGGCAGCGGTGCTGAAGCGGGGCCTGTAGATAAGGTAGTCGATGAGATCAAAAAACTGGGCGGCGATGCTATAGCCAACCATAATTCGGTGGTCGACTTCAATGCCGCCCAAGGGATCATAAAGAGCTGCGTGGATAAATTCGGACGCATCGATATACTAGTCAACTGTCAGGGCAACCTGCGGGACCGGATGATCTGGAACATGACCGAGGACGAGTGGGACTCGGTAATGGTCGTCCACCTGAAAGGTACCTTCAACACCTGCCGCCATGCCTGCACCCTGATGCGGGAGCAAAAATATGGCCGCATAATCAACGTCACCTCAGACGCATGGCGCGGCACGATGGGACATGTCAACTACGGCGCGGTTAAGGGCGGCATAGTCAGCCTCACCCGCTCTATCGCGCGGGAAATGGGGCGCTACGGGGTGACCGCCAATTGCTTCGCCCCCATAGCCGCCACCAGGATGACATTGAACGATGAAGTCATAAAGGGCACCTGGAAGAGGGTTGAAGCCGGCGTTATGACCAAAGAGCAGGCTGAGCAGATGCTGAACATGCCCGGCCCTGAGCACATACCACCAATCGTCGTCTATCTGGCCACCGACCACGCCGCAAATATCAATGGACAGGTATTCCATGCCGAGGCCGGCAGAGTGAGCATTTACAACGAACCGGTAGAGATAAGAGCTATCTACAAGCCGGAGGGGATATTTACCACGGAAGAGCTGATCAATGCGGTGCCCAAGACCCTGCTAACGGGCTACATCAATCCCGCTCCACCCCAACCGGAGAGGGATAAAAAGGCTACCTAACTGAGACGTTAAAGACACGGTCAGACGAGCGGAGTGGATGAAAACCGGGATAGTTTCCTACGGGGCATATATTCCCATATACCGCCTGAAGCGGGACGAAATTGCCCGCGCCTGGGACCGCGGTTCTATGGGAGGGGAAAAGGCCGTAGCCAACTATGATGAAGATAGTGCGACTATGGCAGTGGAAGCCATGATCGACTGCCTCAGGGACAGCGACCGGCAGAGCGTTGATGGTCTATATTTTGCCTCGACAACACCACCCTACCGCGAGAAGCAATCGGCAAGCCTAATCGCACTCGCCGCCGACCTGCGCCGCCAGATTTTCACCGCGGACTTTACCGACTCCCTGAGAGCGGGTACTGTAGCCTTGAGGGCAGCGCTCGATGCGGTCAAGAGTGGCTCGGGAAAGCGGGTCATGGTCGCCGCCGCCGATTGCCGCCTGGGCCAGCCCCAATCAGACTCTGAGCAGAACTTTGGTGATGGCGCCGCTGCCCTGTTGATCGGGGATGAGGGCGTTGCCTGCGAGATCGAGGGCAGCTACTCTCACGCCGATGATATCCTGGATATATGGAGGACAGAGACCGATACCTTTACCAAAAGCTGGGAAGACAGGTTTATCCTCAGCGAAGGCTATGTCCGCAATACCAGAGAAGCCATCTCCAGTATCATGGAGAAATATCGCCTAACGCCGCCGGATATCACCAGAGCGGTCTTTTATGCCCCCGACCAGAGAAGGCACTCCGAAATGGCGAGAGCCATGGGTTTTGACCCCAAGACCCAGGTTCAAGAACCGATGTTTGCCACGGTCGGCAATACCGGCGCTGCCTTTGCCCTAATGATGCTCGTCGCCGCACTAGAGGAGTCCAGGGCGGGGGATAGAATCCTGTTTGCCAACTATGGCGACGGCGGTGATGCCTTTATCCTGCGGGTGACTGAGGAAATCGAAAAGATAAGGGAGAGGCGCGGTATCAAGCGCCACCTGGCATCGCGGAGTACCCTTCCCAACTATGAGAAATATCTCCGCTTCCGCCGGCTTATCCCTACCGAGGCCCAGGCCCGGGAGCAGGCCAATGCCTTTCCCCCGGTAGCATGGCGGGAACGGGAGCAGCTGATCAGTTTTCATGGCTCCAGGTGCAAGCGCTGCGGACTAACCTTCCACCCGATGCAGCGGGTATGCATCTATTGCGGGGCCAAGGATGAGTATGAGGGGGTCAGGCTCTCCGACAGGCAGGGTACGCTTTATACCTACACCGTGGATAACCTGGCGCTCAGTAGCGACCCACCAACAATTGTGAGCAAGGTGCATCTGCAGGAGGATGTTGAGGGGGGAGGAGAGAACCACAAAGTGGGGGTATATTGCTTGATGACCGATCGTAACCCCGAAAAGGTCAAGCCTGACATGCCGGTAGAGATGACCTTCCGCAAGATGCACGATTCCGGGGGAATGCATACCTATTACTGGAAATGCCGGCCGCCACGAGAACCATGAGGGCTTAAAGGAAATGGAGACCATCAAGGACAAGGTTGCCATCATCGGCATGGGATGCTGTAAGTTCGGCGAGAACTGGGATAAGAGCGCCGATGATATGATTATCGATGCGGTCTACGAAGCCTATGAGGATGCCGGCCTGACGCGCGAGGATATCCAGGCCGCCTGGGTGGGTACAGCCTTTTCCGGCATCGGGGGGATCAGCATCGCCGCACCGCTCAAACTCGACCGCATCCCCATCACCCGAGTGGAAAACTTCTGCGCTACCGGCATGGAAACCATTAGAAACGCCTCCTATGCTATAGCCTGTGGTGCTTACAATATTGTGCTCTGCGTGGGGTTTGAGAAGCTGAAGGATACTGGCCTCGCCGGGCTTCCTGCAGGCTACACTCACCCTGTCCTGGGGATTAATGTTACCGCGCCGGGAAGGTGGGCGATGGGCGCCACCAGGTATTTCCAGGCCTATGGCATCGAGCCACAAGAAGGCAGGAAAACCTTGGCCCAAATCTCGGTGAAAAGCCATTATAATGGCGCGCGCCATCCCAAAGCGCACCTTCGTAGAGAGATAACCATAGAGCAGGTGCTCAACGCCCCGCTCATCGCCTGGCCCCTGGGACTATTCGATTGTTGCGGCAACACCGATGGCGCCGCCGCCGCCATCCTCACCAGGGCTGACATGGCCAAGAGCTTTAGGAATGACTATGTGCTAATCAAGGGAATCGGGCTTGCCATTGGCCCTGGCCTAGGGAAGGAGGATGCCAGTTATGATTACATACACCTGCCCGAAACGGAGGCCGCAGCGCAACAGGCATATGAGCAGGCAGGGATCACTGATCCCCGTAAGGAGCTCGACATCCTAGAGCTACATGATTGCTTCACCATAAGCGAACTGATGACCCTTGAGGCAATCGGGATATGCCCCAAAGGGAAGGCGAAGGAGGATATCGACGCCGGCACCTTTACCCTAACCGGTGAATTGCCGGTTAATGCCGATGGTGGTTTAAAGTCCTTTGGCCACCCCGTGGGTGCCAGTGGACTAAGGGAGTGCTACGAGGTATACAAGCAGATTCAGGGCAAGGCAGAGCTACCAGAACGCCAGTTGAAGGATGTTAGGCTGGGGTTATCTCATAATCAAGGTGGACACCCGGGAAGCCTGCTGCCTATTATCACCATCCTGGGGCAAGCGGGGTAAGTATCCATGCCGAAAAAAGCTCTGGAGGGAGTGAAGGTATTGGAACTATGCCAGATGGTCGCCGGGCCCTATTGTACCAAGCTATTGGCTGACCTGGGCGCTGAGGTGGTAAAGATCGAAAGGCCGGGACGTGGCGATGCGGCCAGGAGTTTGCCCCCCTTCTTCCACGATATGCCCGACCCGGAAGCGAGCGGGCTCTTCCTTTACCTCAACACCAATAAGCTGGGGATCACCTTAAATGTGAGCACAGCAACCGGCAAGGGTATCTTTCAGGAGCTGGTAAAGGAAGCTGATATCCTGGTAGAGGACAACCCGCCGCAATGGATGACAGAACAGGGACTGGATTACGAGAGACTCCAGGAAATTAACCCCCGGATTATAATGGCCTCGATCACCCCTTTTGGGCAGACCGGTCCCTATCGCGATTACAAGGCCTATCCGCTTAATGTGTTTCAAAGTGGCGGCGAGGGCTATCTTACACCCGGTGGGGTGGAGAATGTTGACCGCCCCCCGCTCAAGGTTGGGGGATTCCTGGGGGAATACGATAGCGGGTTAAGTGCCGCCATCGCCATACTTGCCGCCCTTTACTGGAGGAGGAAGTCTGGGGACGGGCAGCGAATCGATATATCCAAACAGGAATCATTGATGGCCCTCAACAGGCTGGATATGGTCAGGTCGGCAAACGAGGGAGAGGTCATCACCAGGGCCAAGCAGGGGGTTCCCTATGGAGGGGTCCTGCCGTGTAAGGACGGTTACACCGTATTCATAACCTGGGAATCGGTTCAGTGGGACCGCCTGGTAGCGTTCATGGGAGATCCAGAGTGGGCCAATGATGATATGTTTGGGGATTACACCGGGCGATACAAACACGGCGAGCTGATAAACGCCCTGCTTACAGAATGGCTGGTGAATCATACTCAAGAGGAGCTTTATCACAAAGGACAAGCCGCGGGGGTCCCCTTTGCCATGGTCTATACCTCAAAGGATCTGGTTGATTCAGAGCACCTTAAGGAAAGAGGGTTCTTTGTGGAGATCGATCACCCCAAGACAGGGAAGGTTAGATACCCATCATCACCTTACAGGTTCTCGGAGACGCCATGCCAAGTGATGCGGCCGTCCCCACTGCTTGGCGAGCACAACGAGGAAATATTAGCCCGCCGTCTGGGACACCGCCAGGAGGAGCTGGCCAAGCTCGGAGCGGCTGGAGTGATATAACCCAGAGTTATTGGCTTACGGATGATTCAACGCAAGTGAACAAATAGAGACGTAGGCATATGGATAGCCTTAGTGGTGTACGAATAATCGATTTTACCCGCTATGCTGCCGGGCCCCAGATAACATTACTGCTGGCATTTATGGGGGCTGAGGTTATTAAAGTGGAGAGCATGGTTAATATAGACCACTTTAGAAGAGAAGAAGCGGCAGTGGTCTTTGGTTCGGCAAGGGCAGCCGCTGATTGCTTTAACAGCCTGAATGCCAGTAAGATGAGCGTAACCCTCAACCTCACCACCGCCGGAGGGGTTGAGCTGGCTAAGAGACTGGTCCAGCTTAGCGACGTGGTGGTGGATAACTTCAGGGCTGGCATCATGGACAAGCTGGGCCTGGGTTATCCTATCCTCAGGGAGATCAAGCCAGACATAATAATGCTCTCGGCATCGAGCCACGGCTCCACCGGCCCGGAAAGCAAGTATATCGCTTATGCCGTGACCATGGGCGCGCTCAGCGGGCTATCGCAGGTAACCGGCTATGCCGGAGGCCCCCCGGTAATCATGAGGAGCAGCGCGGACCTGAGACCAGGCACCAGCGCCGCCTTTGCCATCCTCGCTGCCCTGAATTACCGCCTGGAGACAGGGGAAGGTCAATTCATCGACTTCTCCGCCCGCGAGGCCCTCAGTTGCGGCATCGGAGAGATCATCATGGATTATACGATGAATGGCAGAGTTCGCTCACGAAACGGGAATCGAGACGATATCATGGCTCCTCACAATTGTTATCGCTGCAAGGGCGAGGATAAGTGGGTGAGCATTGCCATCTCCAACGATGAGGAATGGGCAGCCCTCTGCCAGGCCATGGGGAATCCAGCTTGGACTAAAGAGGAAAGGTTCGGTGACCAATTTAGCCGTTGGCGTCACCAGGAGGAGCTGGATGAGCTGATCAAAGCGTGGACGATAAACTATGACCATTACCAGGTGATGGAAATGCTCCAGAGAGTGGGGGTGGCAGCAGCGCCCTCCTTCAGCAATGAGGAGCTTTTCAATGATCCCCATTGCCGGGAGCGGGAATGCTTTACTTCAGTGCAACACCCTGAAGAAGGGGAGCTATTTGTCCTCGCCCCTGCCTGGAAATTCTCCGCCACGCCGGCAAGGGTTACCGGGCCGGCACCATTGTTTGGTGAACACAATGCATATGTCTTTGGAGAACTCCTGGGTATGCCCGAAGAGGAAATCTCCAGGCTGGTGGCGGAGGAGATTTTGTACTAAACGGTGGTCAATCATCCCCCTTTTCTATTAAAATGTCCCGTATGCAGAAGAATGAGAAGGGTAAAGTATGAAAAAGGTTGTCATTCATTCCTGTTTTTAGTTAAAATGAGCCATATCCTGCAGGATTAGAAAGAAGGGTTATGAAATATCAAAATGTGCTTCTCGAAATTGAAGGGAAGATCGCCACGATTACCCTAAACCGCCCGGAGAAGCTGAATGCGATAAACGATGCGATGCTGCGGGAACTGGGGGCAGTACTCGATGAAGTAAGGCGAGACCGGGACTCTTTAGTAGTCATTATAAAGGGAGCGGGGCGGTCGTTTAGTGCCGGGCAGGACCTGAGCGGTGTGGGAAGCGATGAGGTCATGCCACCCAACCCCAGGAGCAAGGCCTACCTCTATGATATGTTCTCCACCGCCATGCAAAACCAGTGGAGGTGGCAGTCCATCTTCGAGTTCCCTAAGATTACCGTCGCCCAGGTGCACGGTTATTGCCTGGGTGCGGGACTCGACCTGGCAATGGCATGCCGCGCCATCATTGCAACCGAGGATGCGGTATTGGGCGACCCCTCGGTAAGGATGGGGCTTGCTTCCCCCAATCCCCTGTGGACCTTCCGGGTGGGGTTGAAAAAAACCAAGGAGCTTCTCCTCACCGGGAAGTACATCGATGGCAAGGAGGCGGAGCGGATCGGACTGGTAATGAAAGCGGTGCCCGCCGATAAACTGGAGGAGGAGATGAGCAGCATCACCGAAGGCTTTGCCAAGTCGGCAGGGATCGGCGGCTTCGACCAGTTAGCCGACTTCTGGTCTTTTAGTATGGCGGCCCTTGACCTGGCCGGGCTGGCCGCGGCGCGGCGGCTCGCTGGAAATGCGTACGTCCTCAGTGCCATCCAACGGCCGGGACGAAGCATCACCGACCGCGGCGAGTTCAACCTTTACGATGTCCGGGATAAGAAGGGGCTCAAGGCGGCCATCGAGGAGAGGGATGCCCCCTTCAAAGAATATTTTCCCCCACCCCAACCTAAAAAGAGGTGAACATATAGTGAGCGAGATTATCTATGAGAAGAAGGACGGGATCGGCTGGATCACGCTGAACCGCCCTGAAGAGCTGAATGCAATGAACGATGCGATGCTGGCAGGGCTGGATGAGGCATTTGCCGCCGCCGAGCCAGACCTGGAGGTGAAGGTGGTGGTGGTAAAGGGTGCCGGCAAGGACTTCAGCGTGGGGCAGGACCTGAGCGGGGTAGACACCCTTGAGGTACTGTCCGAGCCGGGAGAGAACCTCACCATCAAGAGGCGTATGGAGGCGGAGCGCCGCCGCAACCGCAGGTGGGAGTATATATTCAACCTAGCCAAGCCAACTATCGCCCAGGTGCATGGCTATTGCCTCGGTACCGGCTGCTACCTGGCAATGGTATGCGATATCACCATAGCCTCTGAAGACGCCCTCTTCGGCGACCCCCTGCTCCGAATGGGTTTGCTTCCCCATATGCCCCTGTGGACCTGGCTCATCGGGATAAAGAAGACCAAGGAGCTCCTCTACACCGGAAGATATATGGACGCTATGGAAGCGGAGCAGTTCGGTTTAATAAATAAGGCGGTCCCCCGAGATAAGCTTGAGGAGGAGGTCACCAGGCTGGCAACCGGAATCAGCCTCCTGCCGGGCGATGCCCTCGCACCGTGTAAGGATGCGATCAACTCGGTTATGGAAGCCCGGGGGCTCGGGGGGGCGTGGCGATTCACCAATAATATGCAACTCGTCATGCAGCAGCGCACCATGGAGCCCGGTGAGTTCAACTTCTTCAAGGTCAGGGACAAAAAGGGGCTCAAGCCGGCTATCGCGGAGAGGGATGCCCTTTTCAAACAATTATATGAGGAGACGTAATATGCCTACTGGATTTGGCTGGGAATTCAAGACTCAATATCAGAAGTGCTACTGGGAGAACGGTGAGTATCGAGAGAGGGAATACCGGGACACCCTCTATGAAAAGGTCAACGACCGCATCGCCCGGATAACCTTTAACCGTCCGGACAAGAGGAATGCCTTCAATGACAGACAGTTTGAGGACTTCTCTGCAGCGCTGCACCAGGCTAACGATGACCCCAAGGTAAGGGTGGTTATCTTAAGAGGGGCAGGTACCTGCTTTGGCGCTGGCCACGACCTTAGCTCCCCAGAAAAAGAGGAGTCCCCGCCGGTTCATCCCGGCATCAATCCCACGCTGGTGGACTATTACGGCTTCGAGCGACGGCGCTGCACCAAATTCGAGGATATAACCGATTACCCCAAGATCACGATTGCCCAGGTGCATGGCAAGTGCATCGGTGCCAGCCAGATAGTGGCCTCCTGCTGCGACCTGATAATCACCGCTGAGGATGCGCAATTTGGCATTCGCGGCTTTGGCAGCCAGCATCACGGGATTACCGATTGGCCGGTCTGGCCCATGTGGTCCTATAAAGCCTACTCCGGGCGGGTGCTGCCTGAGATGTCGGGAAAGGAGGCGGTGGCGCTGGGCTTTGCCAACAAGGCAGTTCCCATAGATAAGCTTGAGCAAGAGGTGATGAAGTGGGCCGAGGCGCTGAGCCAGTTGCCCATTGAGGCCGTTGCCATCACCAAGGAGTGGATCAACGGGACGCTCGATATCACCGGGATGGGTGCAACCCAGAAGGGCCACTTCCTCGCCCACCTCGCCCTGCAATATGTACATTTCCGGCCAGATGAGGTCAACCTCTACAAGGCGAAAAAGGATAAGGGGCTGAAGGGCTTTCTCGAAGACCGGGCGAAAACGGCTACCCCAGAGGCCACAAAGTGAGGGATTAGTATGGCAAGTTGGCAGGAAGAATACCAGAGCAAGCTGATTTCCGCCGAAGAGGCGGCCAAGCTTGTGAAGTCGGGAGACCATGTGGCCTTCACCGCGGGCCGGGAAGCCCACGCGGTGGGACTGGCAATCGCCGCCAGGAAGGAAGAGCTGAAAGATGTAAAGGTCTCTGCGCCCTCCCCGGGATATGACTTCGGCTGGTATGACCAGGGCTGGGAGGACTCCTTCGCCGTCACCATATCCTGGCCCACCGCAACCTGCCAGGACATGCTCGATGAGCGGAGATGCGATGTCAATTTGACCACGATAATTCCCTTTGCAACCGAGGGCGAACCCCCCGATGTCCTCCTGACTGAAGTATCGACGCCGGATGAGCGCGGCTTCTGTAGCTTCGGTGCCTCGCTGTGGACCAAGAGACAAGAAATTAAACAGGCCAAGCTAACTATAGCCGAGGTGAACAAAAACCTGATCCGAACCTACGGTGATAACTATGTGCATGTCTCCGAGATAGACTACTTCGTGGAGCACATCTCCGCCAGGGGAGCCCCGGGGACGGGCAGCCTGGGTGGCAGGGCGATTAAGGAGCCAGAGCCTTACCTCAAGCAGATTACCGAAAATGTCGCCTCGCTGATTAAGGACGGCGATACCCTTCAGATTGGCGTAGGCCGAACCACTGAACCCATGGTCAGGCTTGGTCTGTTGGATGGCAAACATGACCTCGGCTTTCACTCCGAGGCCACCCCTCCAGGGGTCATCTCCCTGGTGAGAGAAGGGGTGATCAACGGCAAGTATAAAACCCTTTACCCGGGGAAGGTGGTGGTGACCTCTATTGGGGGCGGCACCAGGGAGGACATGGCGTGGATCAATAACAACCCCCTTTTCTACCTGGTCGATCTCCTCTATCTTGAGGATGTCAGGGTGATTGCGGCCAACGACAATATGGTGTCCATCAACAATGCGCTCGCTATTGACCTCACCGGCCAGATTACCGCTGAGACCCTGGGGACAAGGCTGGTATCTGTAGCCGGGGGACAGATCCCCTTTGCCTTTGGTGCCTTGATGTCTAAAGGTGGCCGCTCCATTACGGTGCTTCCCGCCACCGCTCGCGGGGGGACGGTCTCTCGTATTGTGCCCTCGCTCCCCCAGGGGTCCGCAGTGACCATAATGCGCAATCTTGCCGATCGTGTCGTCACCGAATACGGGGTGGCCAATCTCAGGGGGAAGACAGTCAGACAAAGGGCCGAGGAGCTCATCTCAATAGCCCACCCCGACTTCCGCGCCGAGCTGAAAAAGGAGGCTCAGAAACTCTACTGGCCCTAATCACAGGTTCTACGAAGCGGCAGTCGTAAAGGGAAGTTCAGAGGGGAGTCCCCTCCAGCGGGGGCCTGGGTGTCCCCTCCGCTGGCGTAGTTCTGCTGTCATCATCTGGCTTGACCGGATGATCCAGGCAGGGTGTTCCCCTTACCTGTCATTCTGAGCCGAAGGCTAAGAATCTCCATCCTGCGGAAGCAGGAACCAAGGGACGGGTCGGTCTAGATTCCCGCCTGCGCGGGAATGACAAGGGTGTAGGGTTCATCCAGACATATAAGGGTATTTTCGTAGCAACGACATTTGGTTACAACCAGCACGTTGTCATGCTGAACTTGTTTCAGCATCCCCGTATTAACCTTGAGATTCCGAAACAAGTTCGGAATGACATGGAACGTAGCTCTATTTTCATGGCAATAACGGTAAAAGCGGGTTATTAGGTAATAACAAATCTGTTATGGCGTGGCAATCTCATTGTTTCGCCACCACCCACTGGATTGCTTCGTCACCAGGGCTCCTCGCAATGACGGGAAAAGGCCGGTGGGTGGGAAAAAGTGAGATACGAGTTATTGACGTTGAAAATCAATCTGTGCTATCCTTAGTCTTCGGGCAGCGTAGCTCAGTGGTAGAGCAGGGGACTCATAAGCCTCAGGTCACTGGTTCGAATCCAGTCGCTGTCACCAATACCTTTTAAAATACCTCACAAAGACTAAGGCATTCCTCGAAATCCACGGGCTTATTCACGCACCAACCCTGACCAAAGGATTCATTACCGGACTATTCATGCCGGGAAGCCATCCAGTAATGTCTGCGGCATGTAGTTGCGACTTTGTTGATGGGAGGCACGTTGACAGTATTACCTGGCTGCCGCTTCTCACATAGCAACTCTTACTGCGGTTGTTAGCCAGCGTTAGACCCAAAGGGTAACGGTTACCTACTCATACGGTACCCCCC
>SOIC01000054.1 GCA_004377275.1 Dehalococcoidia bacterium | reverse complement strand
GCACCCCGCCTGCTGGAGCTGGGGGCGCGCATGCTTTCAATGAACATACACGACTCGGACTCCGATATACCGACGGCAGCCCCAACCCCCGAGGGCGAGCAGCCGCTGGCGGCCGAGGTGTGCATCTGGCTCGACTGCCACGACCGGCGTAAACCCTTCGAGGAGGTGCTGGAGCGGGCCGGCTGCCGCATGGCCGGCTACCTGGTGACCGAATCCCTGTACACCGACTACGGCGGCAACAAGTGGGGCAAGCGGCGTGACTGGCCCGATGGCAAGCGCTCCCCGGGCGTGCTGATGGTCACCGTGCTGGAGAAACCGGAGCGCCTCACCTACGAGGAGTGGATCGAGCAGTGGTACGGGGTTCAGTCGCCGGTCTCCGAGGAGATCCAGCCGCGGATGCGCTACGTGCGCAACGCCGTCGCCCGCCCCCTCACTGCGGAAGCCCCGCCCATCCTGGGCATCGTCGATGAAGCGTTTCCCTCGAAGGAGCACGTCACCGACCCCATGCTGTTCTTCTGCGCCGACGGGTCCGAGGAGAAGATGAAGGAGAACATCCTGCGCATGGCCCAGAGCGTGCTCGGCTTCCTCGACCTGGACCGCATCCGCAGCGTCGCCATGAGCGAGTACCTGCTGAAGACCTGAGCCGGCTCATCCAGCTTGACAGACAGCGCCTCTTGATGTATTCTCCTCGTACACGAGACTCAATTGCGCATTTCCTGAGGGAGGCAAATATGTTTGTTGATGCGATTGAGACGGTGGCAGCCTTCACACGCCCTATTCATTCAATAAGCCGTAACTATGCATCTACCGATGTCCAACTTGGTGCTGCGACCCTTTTCTTTGTCAATTCAGATGGCTGGGCGCTAACTTGTGCTCACGTAGCAAAGCAACTCCAGTTGGCAGAGGAAATCAACAAGAAATATGAAGCATTCAAAAATGAATTGGCCTCTCGTAAGGGAGAAAAAACGGAGAAACAACTCCGAAAGGAATTAGAGAGGAAATATGGCTACTCCAAGCGAACTATTGTTGAGCTTCGCAATCGCTTTATGAACTGTATTAAAGGCGAATTGAATATTGAAGCCCGCCTCCACCAGACGGTGGATATAGCACTACTGAAATTCCAATCCTTTGATCAATTGTTGTGCAACAAGTTTCCGGTATTTCCAAAGGATACATCCGGTCTAAAGCAAGGCAAGTCTCTTTGCCGGCTAGGCTTCCCATTTCCCGAATTTACCAACTTCACCTACGATGAGGCAAATGATACGATTCGCTGGACGCAAAGTGGGCGCAAAGATACACCCCGGTTTCCTATTGAAGGTATGGTGACCCGAAATGTTAAAGACAAGGGCGCTCTGGTTGCATTCGAGCTGAGCACACCAGGCCTGCGTGGACAAAGCGGTGCGCCAGCATTTGATGTAGATGGGAAGGTCTGGGGAATGCAGTCGCGTACGCGTCATCTCGATCTTGACTTCGATGTTGATCAAGAAGTGATACGAGGCGGTCTACCAAAGCGTGTTCAAGACAGCGCATTTTTACATGTAGGGATCTGCATACACGTAGATATCTTGAAGTCCTTTATGCAGGATAATGGCGTTAATTTCAAAGAAGGATAAGCAACCCATTGGCAATAGACACCTAACCCCCTGGGTGCGACCGACCGCTAATTGGTGGCTTATAGAACTTCAAGCTATCTCTCCCACCAAACAACCCCTCCCCTCGCACTCCTGGCACTGGGGGGGCAGCGCCCACAGGGGTCGCGCCCCCACCGAAACGCCGGCCGCTCTTAGCATCCCCGCCAGTTCGCACAGCGGGAGCCCCACCACGTTGAGGTAGCAGCCATCCACCCGCTCCGCCGGCGCAAAAAGCGGGTCCTGGATGCCATAGGCCCCGGCCTTGTCCAGCGCGTCCCCGGAAGCAATATAGGCTGCGATCTCCTCATCAGAGTACCGGCGCATGGTGACTGTGGTGGCAGCATGACCTATATAAGAGCGGCCCCCGCTCAGCAGGGCGACGCCGGTGAGAACAATATGCTCCTCGCCCCTGAGCCGGCGGAGCATCTGCTGAGCCTCGTCAGTGTCTCGAGGCTTGCCCATTATCGTACCGCGGTGAACCACTACCGTATCGGCGGCAACCACCGTTTTCTCCCCCTTCACCTTCGCAACCGCCTCTGCCTTTTTGAGCGCCAGCTGCTCTGCCACCTGCTCCACATTTTCCGCATCGGTAGGTAGAGACTCATCCTCAGGTGGAGCGATCGCCTCGAAATCCAGACCCAGAACGAAAAAAAGCTCGCGGCGGCGAGGCGAGGCGGAAGCCAGCACCAGTACGGGGCTGGGGTCGCCCCGCACCAGGGTGGCTACACATTCCACATGGTAGGTCTGGGGGAACATATCCACCGGCTGCACCGACATCAGGCGATAACCCCCCTCACATAATACCCTGAGGTCGCGCGCCAGGGTCGCTGGCTCGCAGGAGACGTAGATAATCCTGCGGGGAGAAAGCTGAAGCAGGGCGGCCAGCGCCCTGCGGTGGCAGCCCAGGCGGGGCGGGTCGAGGATTGCGGCGTCGGGCACCCCCTCAAGCTGGGGCAGCACCCCCTCCGCCTTCCCCTGGAGAAACTCAATATTATCCAGACCGGTGATATTTACCGCGGCATCCTTTACCGCAGCGGCTGACTCTTCAATGGCGATCACCCTACCAACCAGAGGCGCCAGCAGGGCGGCGAAGGTGCCCACCCCGGCGTAGACATCGATCATCAGCTCAGCACCTTTTAGGTGGAGGTGGTCGCGGAGCACATTGAACAGGCTTTCCGCCTGGGGGGTATTCACCTGGAAAAAGGATGGTGCGGAGATGCGAAAGCGCCGCCCCAAAAGCTCCTCCTCATAGCAGGGCTGCCCCGAGGGAATGTCGATCTGCGGTAGCTTTGGCTGGATGAGCTGCTCCCCGGTGTTAACTCCATAGCGCACCGCAACCTGATGGGCTCCGGCACACTTCCCCTGGAGCGCGGCGAGCACCGAGTTGATCCGGGGGTGCATCAGATAGCAGAAATCGATGGGGACAAAATCACGGGTATGCTTATGGATAAAGCCGAGCTGCCCCTGGGGGTCAACGGAGAAGCGGGCGTGATTTCGGTAATGCCACGGCTCGGCAGCGGGCAGGGTAGCCAGCACCGGGGCATCGGGGAAATTGCCCCGCTCCCTCAATTGCCGCGCCACCATCTGCCTCTTGAGCGCCAGTTGAAAGGGATAATCGATATGCTGCCACTGACAGCCGCTGCACTTACCGAAGTGCGGGCAGCGGGGCGCTATCCGGTGGGGCGATTCACTGATGAGCTCCACCGCCTCCCCCACAATATAGCGCTTCCTCCGCTTCGCCAGCACGATGGCTTCCTCGCCGGGGATGCCATTGGCGGCGAACACCACTTCACCATCATGCCGGGCCAAGGCGTCACCCTGCGGCGCGATATCGGTAAAGGTTAGCCTCAGCCGCTCCTCCGAAACCATTTTTTCGCCCTTTTTCGCACTATTCATTTGCCGACTCTTAGCTAAGGTAGGCCCTTCTTACGAAGCTTTACGATGAAAAACTTTTTTAAACCGCTTCCAATTATAGTGGCTTCCTTCATTATGAAAAAGTCGCTTCCCCGGTACGAAAAAGGGGAAGCGACTTAGATAATCGATGTCGGTTAAAGGTTATTTAGACCGGCTATAGCTGCCCGCAGCAAACACCTCATCGGACGCATAATCGCCAGGGAAGTAGGTATCGCTCTTGGCATATCGGGTGGGATTGTATTCCTCGAGCTTCAGGGCTTTCCTCTTGGCATCGATATGTGCCAGCGCCTCTTGCACCGCCTTTTCGTGATCAGGCTCGAAGTAATAGGCGGCACCCACCTTCTCTTTCCACCCCTCGGTAATTATCCTGGTAACCTCCGTACTGCCAGCCACAGGAGAGCCCACGCCCATCCAGGTGGTAACGCCGGAGGCCACAAAGTAAGCTCCGATAGATAAGGCTTTCTCGCTCATCCACTCCGGGGCGAATCCGGCTACCGGCAGGTCGCTGATGTCCTCGCCGAGCCCGCCTTCCGTAGCACACTGGGCGAGCACGGTGAGGATCCTGGAGTTATCGACACATGAGCCCATATGTAGTACCGGCGGGACGCCGATCGTCTGGCACACCTCCCTGAGACCAGGCCCGGCGAAGTCCATCACCTCCGGGGTGAGCAGTCCCTGCTTGGCGCAGGCGATGGCGTTACAACCGGTAGTCACCACCAGCACGTCGTTCTTGATCAACTCCTTCACCACATAGAGATGGGGATCGGTATGGGTAACCCGGGGGTTATTGCAGCCCACTACTCCGGCGGCACCACGGATCCTCCCCTGCATTATGGCGTCGTTCAAGGGGCGGAAGGACTCCCGATAGATACCTCCCTGCATATAAGCGATATACTCATGGGAGAAGCCGGCTACCAGGTGGTCGATATAATCGGGGATGAGAACCTTTTTCTTGTCCCGATTGGGGAAATTATCGATACCGACCCTTATGATCTGCTTGGCGATCTCCAGAGCACGATGCTCGTCGAACTCGATGCGCATGGCACCGGTGATGTGGGCCTTCGGCGAGGTGGTGATGATCTTGGTGTGGTACTTCTCGGCGATTGCCTGAATCCCCTGCATGATGCACTGGATGTCCACGATCATGGCATCGATAGCCCCGGTGGCGATGGCCAGTTCCTGGGAAAGGAAGTCACCCACCACCGGGACCCCCTGGCGCATAAGTATCTCGTTGGCGGTACAGCAGATACCCATCAGGTTTATCCCCTTGGCCCCCTTGGACTTGGCGTATTCGATGAGCTCAGGGTCACTGGCGGCCACCACGATCATTTCGGAGAGGGTGGGCTCGTGGCCGTGCACCACCACATTCACCTCATCCTCCTTTAGGATGCCGAAGCCGCTCCTGGCAGCCACCGGCCCCGGGGTGCCGAAGAGGATGTCGCTGATATCGGTGGAGAGCATCGAGCCCCCCCAGCCATCGCCGAGGCAGGTCCTCAATGAATGGTCGAGGATATGCTCGGCGTCCTGGTCATTCCCCATGTGGGTACGATGAAGGGTCTCCACGATCTCCCGGTCAATGCCCCTGGGGGTAATGCCCAGCTTTTTCCAGATCTCCTGGCGCTTTTGGGGAGCGCGCTTGACATAGAGAATCTCCCCCTCCTGGCGACCGAACTCGGCAAGCGCCTTTCGGCCCACCTCAAGGGCAATCTCCTCCTTGCTTCTCCCGTCTGTTTCCACCTCCAGATAGCGCGCCACCGCCTTTAGCTTCTTCTCATCCTTTATCTTGTAATCGGGGGCCTCCCCCTCGGCGGCGGCGATCAGGGTATGCGCCATGTCGCGACCGTGGTCGGAGTGGGCCGCCGCCCCGGAAGCGATCTCGCGAGCCAGGTTCCTTGCCGCTACGGTCTCAATGGTCGCCCCGCAAACCCCCACTGTTGTCTTGCCAGTGAGCCGGCAGGGTCCCATGAAGCAAATCTTACAGCAATTCCCCTCATGCCCGATAGGGCAGGGCTTGGTGGTCTCCGCCCGGTCGAAGGCGGTGGAGATTCCCTCAGCCTCCGCCTTCTCCAGAATCTCGATTACCGCCGGGTCTATAGTTGCCCTTTTCTTCGCTTCCTTCTTCTCTTCTGTCATCTACAGTCCTCCCTACGTTCTGTGGCAAATTTCACAATTACATTATAGCAGGTCATATTTCCCCAGGTCAATTTTTTTCGCCCTGCTACTTTATGGAAAGGGTTTTCAGTGTTATAATTCGCCTATCATCAAGCAGGGGGATGGAGATCGATACCGAGCGCCTATCACAATTACTAGCGAAGGTAAAGTCGGGGGAGGTGAGCGTTGATGATGCCCTGGCTCAGCTCGCCAACCTTCCCTATGAGGAACTGGGTTTCGCCAAGCTCGACCATCATCGTGCGTTGCGTCGCGGCTTCCCCGAGGTGGTTTTTGGGCCGGGGAAAACAGCAGATCAAATCGCTTTGATTGTTGAGCGGCTCGCCTCCCGCACAGATAAGGTGCTGGTGACCAAGGTGGCCGAAGAGTGCTTCAATGCGGTGCGTCAGCACACCCCCGATGCTGAGTATCATCCTATTGCCCGGGCGATCACGGTAAACCGTGCAAAAGACGCCCCCCGTCGCCGCGGAATCATGGTGCTGAGCGGGGGCACCGCCGACATTCCCATCGCAGAAGAGGCGGCGCTTACTGCGGAACTGATGGGTAACCACGTAGAGCGCTCTTTCGATGTTGGCGTTGCCGGCGTTCACCGGCTGCTGGACCATCTGCCCCGATTGCGCCAGGCAAAGGTGGTAGTGGTGGTGGCTGGCATGGAGGGGGCGCTCCCCAGCGTGGTGAGCGGGCTGGTGGCGGTGCCAGTTATTGCGGCGCCCACCAGCGTGGGCTATGGAGCGAGCTTCGGGGGGTTGGCCGCACTACTTACGATGCTAAATAGCTGCTCCGCCGGGGTATCGGTGGTTAACATCGATAATGGCTTCGGCGCGGGCTACCTAGCTGCCTTGATCAACCGCTAGCCCCTCATCGAGGACTCCCTCATCAGGGGCCCCCTCACCGAGGACTCCCTCACCGAAGGCTTCCTCATCGAGGAATAAGGGCTTGGGGGGCTGCAGCAGGGCCTCGGCTTCCGGGGAGAGAAAACAGCGTGCCGGGATCAATTTCCCGATAATCACGTTCTCTTTTAACCCTAAAAGTTTATCCGTCTTCCCGGCAACTGCGGCCTCGGTAAGCACCCTGGTGGTCTCCTGGAAGGAGGCGGCTGAAAGAAAGCTATCGGTATTCAGCGAGGCCTTGGTAATCCCCAAAAGCGCAGGCTGGGCGGTCGCTGGCTCTCCCCCCTCTGCCAGCACCTTGGCATTGATGTCCTCATAGACAAAGCGGTCCACCAGCTCCCCAGGAAGTAGCTCGGTGTCCCCCGTGTCATCGATGCGAACCTTGCGCAGCATCTGGCGAATAATGGTTTCAACATGCTTGTCATTGATATTCACCCCTTGGGTGCGATAAACGTGCTGAATCTCGTCCACCAGGTATTGCTGCACCGCCTCCTTGCCCATAATACGCAGCAGATCCTGGGGATTAACCAGCCCCTCGGTAAGCTGTTGCCCCGCCTGTACCCAAGTGCCTGGCTCCACGATAATGCGGGATGCAGCGGGGAGAGGATATTCCCGCTCCTCCTTCTCTTCATACGAGATGGCGAGCTGATCCTGCTCCACGCTTACCCTGCCGGCCACCCTGGCGATGGGGGGAGTTGCCTCTGCTTTCCGGGCACGCTTGCTACCCACCCGCTCCGCGAGCACCTCACCCACATCCACCCACTGGTCATTAGTAACCGTGGCCTTCCATCCTGAAGGCAGCGGGTACTCATCGCGATAAAGCTCGGAGCTTTCCACCCTGATCCCACGCTCCCCATCGGCCTCCACAATCTCCACCTGGCCATCGATCTCAGGGATGATCGCCTGAACCTTCGGGGAGCGAGCCTCAAAGAGCTCCTCCACGCGGGGGAGACCACTGATGATGTCCAATCCGGCGACCCCTCCAGTATGGAAGGTACGCAAGGTTAGCTGGGTTCCCGGCTCCCCGATGCTCTGGGCGGCGATAGTGCCCACCGCATCCCCCAGATTCACCATATGTCCGTGCGCCAGACTCCTCCCATAGCAGTGCTGGCAGATACCATGCCTCGATTGACAGCTCAGCGGTGATCTGATGTAGACCTTGGTGATCTCCGCTTGGACTATCTCCTTCGTCTTCTCCTCATCGATCTCCTCGTTTCGCTCCGCAATGGTTTCCCCGCTTTGGGGGTGAATTATTTTGGCAGCGGCAGTTCGCCCCAAGATACGCTCCGCAAAGGGTGCCAAGATGCGCTTCTCTGCTGCCTCATACATCCAGATACCAGCGGTGGTGCCACAGTCCTCCTCAAGAACGATCAAATCCTGGGCGACATCGACGAGCCGCCTGGTGAGGTAGCCACTGTCAGCAGTACGCAGCGCAGTGTCCGCCAGCCCCTTTCTGGCGCCATGGGTGGAGATGAAGTACTCCAGCGCCGATAAGCCCTCACGAAAGCTTGAGCGGATCGGGAAATCGATAATCCTCCCCGATGGGTCGGTCATCAAGCCTCGCATGCCGGCCATCTGCCTGATCTGGGCGATATTCCCCTTGGCACCAGAGGTTGCCATGAGGAATATAGACCCGTAGCGATCCAGCGACTCAGCGATGGCATCGGACATCTTATCCGTGGCCTCCGACCAGAGCTCCACGGTGCTGGTATAGCGCTCCTCCTCGGTGATCAGCCCCCGCTGGAACTGTTTCTCCACCTCGGTCACCCTTCTCTCCACCTCCTCCAGGAGCTCCTTCTTACATTCAGGGACTTCGATATCATTCATGGCGATGGTGCTTCCTGACTTGGTAGCATAGCGGAATCCCAGGCTTTTTATGTTGTCGGCCACCTCAGCAGCCCCTTCATCCCCCAAGAGTTTATAGCTATCGGCAACCAGCTGCTTGAGGGACTGCTTATCCATCACCTTATCGAGGAAGCCAAGCTCCTTGGGAAGCTCCTCATTAAAGAGGATACGACCAACTGTGGTCTTTCGGCGCCCCCCGTCCTCATCCATGACCTCGACCTCCGCACCCAGATCGGCGAACCCCAGTTCATAGGCCAGCTTTGCCTCCTCAAAGCTACTGAAGACCATTCCCTCCCCTTTAGCCCCGGGCTTGAGCATGGTAAGATAGAAGCATCCCAAAACTATATCCAGGGTAGGCGCGACCACCGGCTCCCCGGAACTAGGCAGGAGCATGTTATGGGTTGCCAGCATTACCTCTCTGGCCTCCAGAACCGCAGCCTTGGAAAGGGGCACATGAACCGCCATCTGATCACCATCGAAGTCAGCATTAAAGGCGGAACAGACTAATGGGTGAATCTGAATGGCGCTGCCATTGATCAAGACCGGCTCAAAGGCCTGAATGCCCAGACGATGCAGGGTGGGGGCACGATTTAAGAGGACTGGCCTCTCTTTGATCACCACATTCAACGCATCCCAGACCTCCACCCGCTCCCGTTCCACCAGCCGTTTGGCGCTTTTGATGTTATGGGCATAGCCCCAGAGGATCAGGTGATGCATCACAAAGGGTTTGAAGAGCTCCAAGGCCATCCTCCGGGGCAAGCCACACTGGTGGAGCTTCAGTTCCGGGCCAACCACAATCACCGAGCGCCCGCTATAGTCCACCCTCTTGCCCAGCAGGTTCTGGCGGAATCGCCCCTGCTTCCCCCGAAGCATATCCGATAGCGACTTCAATTTGTGATTGCCGGAACTGGTGATGGCCCGACCCCGTCGGCCGTTGTCGATGAGGGAGTCCACGGCCTCCTGGAGCATCCGCTTTTCGTTTCGTATGATGATATCAGGGGCGCCCAGATCGAGGAGCCGCCGCAGCCTGTTGTTGCGATTGATCACCCGCCGATAAAGGTCGTTGAGGTCTGAGGTGGCAAATCTCCCCCCATCTAGCTGAACCATGGGACGAAGGTCCGGGGGGAGTACCGGGAGCACGGTCACTATCATCCACTCCGGCTTATTCCCGCTCCTCCGCAGCGCCTCAACCACCTTGATCTTCTTGGTCGCCTTCTTCCTTCGCTGCCCAGTGCTGGAGCGGATCTCACTATAGAGGGTTTCGCGAAGCTCCGCTAAATTGAGGTTGGTGAGGATGTCCAAGATCGCCTCAGCCCCCATGCCTGCCCGGAACACATCGGGGTACCTATCCTTGAGTTCGCGATGCCTGGCCTCGGTAAGCAGCATCACCGGCTGAAGCTCCTCCAGCTCATCAAGCCGGGCGTTAAGCTCTTCCCATGGTTGCTGCCCTTCCCCCTCTATTTGCTTTTTGCCCCTGGCCACCCCGCGAGACTCAAGCTTAGCGATCTCCTCCCGCGTTCGCCCTATCGCCTCTCCCCTCGCTTGCTCATCAACATGGGTAACGATATACTGCGCAAAGTAAAGCACCCGCTCCAGGTTTCGCGGGGAAATATCCAACAGGAGTCCTAAGTTGCTCGGCGTCCCCTTTACAAACCAGATATGGCTCACCGGAGACGCCAGCTCAATGTGCCCCATCCGCTCCCGGCGCACCTTGGCTCGGGCAACCTCCACGCCACATTTATCGCAGACAATGCCCCGGTATCGCACCTTTTTATACTTGCCACAATAACACTCAAAATCCTTTGTCGGCCCAAAAATACGCTCACAGAAAAGCCCGTCCCGCTCCGGCTTCAGGGTGCGATAGTTGACGGTCTCGGGCTTAGTTACCTCACCCCAGGACCAACTCCTGATCTGCTCCGGTGAGGCCAGAGAGATCCGTACCGCGCTAAAATCGTTAACCTCAAGCACTGCTAGCTCCCTTCAAATCTTGGTACCTGCCACCTGGGAATTTCTCCCCCCAAATCCTCGACGAGGGCTACGCTCTCCTCCTCCTCATTTAAGACCTCCACCGCAAGCCCTAAGCTCTGGAGTTCCTTGACCAGCACCTTAAAGGATTCGGGCACCCCTGTCTCCCAAATAGCCTCCCCCTTAATGATTGACTCGTAGGTCTTTGCCCGGCCAGTCACATCATCTGACTTAACGGTCAGGAGTTCCTGAAGCACGTGAGCAGCGCCATAGGCCTCCAGAGCCCAAACCTCCATCTCACCGAAGCGTTGCCCGCCGAACTGGGCCTTCCCGCCTAGGGGCTGCTGGGTGATCAGGGAGTAGGACCCTGTAGAGCGGGCATGGGCCTTGTCCTCAACGAGGTGGCTCAGCTTCATCATGTAAATATAGCCAACGGTCACCGGCCGGTCAAAGGGCTCCCCAGTGCGTCCATCGTAAAGGATAGTTTTCCCCCAGGTGGGCAGGGGAAGCCCCTTCTCCAATGAAACCCGCTTCGCCGTCGCCATTACCTCCTCATCACTGAGCAACTCACAGCTGACCCCGATATCCTCCAGCCACAACCTCAGGCAGATCCGTCTCGCCTCCCCACGATACTCATCGCTGAAGACCCGCGCCCCATCATGGCCCCGCTCCTCAACCCATGCCTTGGCCCACTCCAGGTCGAAAGGATTTTCCTCCTCTGGATCGGGGTTAAGCGCCCCAGCGCGCTGGGCAATCCATGCCTGAGCCAGGGCATCCTCAATGGCCTCGTTATCAGCACCGTCAAATACCGGGGAGAGCACCTTAAACCCCAGGACATGTGCCGCCCACCCCAGATGGGCCTCCAGCACCTGTCCCAGGTTCATCCTGGAGGGGACACCGATAGGATTGAGAATAAGATCCACCGGCCGGCCATCCGGCAGGAAGGGCATGTCCTCAGGGGGCAATATACGAGCGATCACCCCTTTATTGCCGTGTCGCCCCGACATCTTGTCCCCCTCAGAGACCTTCCTCCATTGCGCCACCCATACCCGCACCAGTTGATTAACCCCAGGCGGAAGCTCCTTGAGAGATTCGCGAGAGAACACCTTGACATCGATAACCTTACCCCATTCCCCGTGAGGCACCCTTAGCGAGGAGTCCTTTACATCCCTGGCTTTATCCCCAAAGATTGCGCGCAGTAGCTTCTCCTCCGCGCTGAGCTCTGTTTCCCCTTTAGGGGTGATCTTCCCCACCAGTATGTCCCCGGGTCTCACCTCGGCGCCGACCCGCACAATACCATCATCATCGAGGTTCCTGAGGCTCTCCTCACCAACATTGGGTATATCCCTGGTGATCTCCTCCGCCCCCAATTTTGTGTCCCGGGACTCGATCTCATGCTTCTCGATGTGAATTGAGGTGTATCGCTCCTCCCGAACCAGGCTCTCGCTGATGACCATCGCATCCTCGAAGTTATAACCCTCCCAGCTCATGAAGGCACAAAGCACATTCCGCCCCAAGGCGAGCTCCCCATGATCGGTAGAGGAGCTATCGGCCAGTACCTGGCCCTTGCTTACCCTCTCCCCTTTATCGACCAGGGGACGCTGGTTGATGCAGGTCCCCTGATTTGAGCGGGCGAATTTTATCAAGGGATAGTTATGCACCTCCCCCTTCTTACCCCGAACCACAATCTCCCTTGCGGTGACCGCGGTTACCGCACCATCACTCTCGGCAATGACCACCTGTCCACTATCATAGGCGGCCTGCGCCTCCATGCCGGTGCCAATGAGCGGGGCCTCAGGGCAGATCAAAGGCACGGACTGACGCTGCATGTTCGAACCCATGAGAGCACGGTTGGCATCATTGTGCTCCAGGAAGGGGATCAGGCCGGTAGAAACACTCACGATCTGCTTCGGCGAGACATCCATGAATTCCACCTTCTCCGGCACCTGCTCCAAGAACCTGCTCCCAAGCCTCACCTCTATCTTCTCATTGGTAAACTGATTCCGCTCATCCAGGGGTTCATTTGCCTGAGCAATAGGGTATTGCTCCTCCTCATCGGCGGAGAAATAGATAATATCACTGGAGACAAAGGGCACCACCCTGATCTTCCGCGCCGACAGCTGAGCCATCCGCTGCGCAATCTTCTCAGTGACCGTGGTGCCGGGCTTTACCAGGGAATGCCCCTTATCATCGAGAACCGCCTCCGCCACCGTCCGCCCCACCAGGTCGTGAGAGTTGTTGGGCAACTCCTGGATCACCCTTCGGTAGGGGGTCTCGATGAGCCCATATTCATTGATGATGCTATAGGTAGCCAGCGACCCAATAAGGCCGATATTAGGCCCCTCAGGGGTCTCGATGGGGCAGATCCTGCCATAGTGGGAATGGTGAACATCCCTCACCTCAAAGCCAGCGCGCTCCCGCGAAAGCCCTCCAGGCCCCAGGGCGGATACCCTCCGCTTATGGGTGAGCTCCGCAAGAGGGTTGGTTTGATCCATAAACTGGGAGAGTTGGGAGGCGCCGAAGAACTCCCGCATCGCCGCAACTACCGGGCGCACATTCATCAGCGCACTGGGAGTCACTGATTCGCGGTCGATTATGCTCATCCGCTCCTTGATCACCCGCTCCATGCGAAGTA
The DNA here is from genome assembly GCA_004377275.1 of Dehalococcoidia bacterium. Lineage (GTDB taxonomy): Bacteria > Chloroflexota > Dehalococcoidia > E44-bin15 > E44-bin15 > E29-bin15. The sequence continues at coordinate 3,526 of SOIC01000054.1, read as the reverse complement.
GCCCGATGCGGAACTGATTCCGGATCAACTCCCCCACGGTCCTCACCCGCCGATTTCCCAGATGGTCGATGTCATCGGGATTATCGGCACCATTGCTCACCATAATGATACGCCGCACAATCTCCACCAGGTCCTCCTTGGTGAGCACCTGCTCATTCAGGGACAGGTCAAGCCCGAGCCTCTTGTTCAGCTTGTAGCGACCAACCTTGCCCAGGTTGTATCGGCGGGGATTAAAAAGCAGGTTATCGATCAGGTTCTGGGCGTTGTCTATAGATGGGGGGTCGCCCGGCCTGAGGCGCCGATAAAACTCAATAAGCGCCCCTTTGGTGTTCGTTACCAGCGGGTCGCGTTCCATAGTTGTCTGGATGAAGCGATGGTCGGCATCCACCTCCCTGAAGAGCGCAAAAAGCTCCTCATCACTGCCATAGCCGATAGCGCGTAGCATGGTGGTAACCGGGATCTTTCGTTTTCCATCGACCTTTACCGAGACCACGTCCTTGCTGCTGGTCTCGAACTCCAGCCAGGCACCGCGCTCCGGAATAAGCTTGGCATTGCAAAGCTGGCGCCCGGTGGTCATGTCCTGCTCCAGGGTGAAGTAAACCCCCGGCGAGCGGATGAGCTGGCTTACCACCACCCTTTCTGCCCCGTTAATGACAAAGGTTCCCTTTGGCGTCATCAAGGGGAAGTCGCCCATGAAGATATCCTGCTCCTTGATCTCCCCAGTCTCCTTAATTACCAGTTGCACCCTGACGTAGAGAGGGGCAGCGTAGGTTAAATCACGCTCGCGGCATTCTGACTCCGAGCGTTTCGCGGGAGCGGCATCTCGAATGTAGCGCCAGAAAGAATCAGCATCTTTAAATAGGGGCATCTCAGCCTTGTTCTGCTCGCCAAACCCGTAGCTGAGGAAAAGTAGCTCGAACCGAGAGCCGGTGAAGTCCTCGATAGGTGAGATTTCATCGAGAAGTGACCTGAGTCCGCCCTTCTCCTCTGGTTTGTCCTTGTTAGGCTGCTGGTCGCAAAACTGGCGGTAGGAATTCAGCTGAATCTGGACTAAATTGGGCACCTCCAGGACATGGGAGATCTTGGCATAGGATTTCCGGGGCACCGCGCTCGGGAACATAGAAAAGGTAGGACTCACGCTAAACCTCCTGAAAATGAGACAATAGTTACCACAACCACAATAGATAAACGGAAGCTGAAAGATGTTTGGGAGTTAATTTGGGAGTTAAGTGAAAAATTGGGGTTCTCATCAGACAAACAAACATAATATCATAATATTCTAAATTTGTCAATAGTATCTGCCCCCTGGGTGATTTTTGCGATGTTATCCGTATGAAATTTCATCCATGGAGTTTGCCTTGAAGGACAGCAGGAATAAAGATCGTGCCCTCCTCAGGGTCGCCAATGATCTCTATCTCACTTTTGGTATATAGATAAGCGGTATAGGCGGCAAGGAGGGCATCGCAAAGGTCATGGTTAAACCTCTCTAGGTAGGGGATGGGGTGAGGAAAGAGAGCGGCCAGTCGCTCTTTAAGGAAGTCTATGCCCTCCGGCGTTATCTTTTTGGGGATATGCCAGCCCAAAAGCCTCACCTTTGCGGCATAGGGATAGACCTCGATAACCTGGTATCCTCTGGCGGTTATTTCATCCTTAAGTGCCATCCCCCGATAGACCATATCTTTTATAATCGATTTCTTTGTGGTGTAGTAGCAGGGGATGCCATGGCGGGAGAGTTCCCTTTCACACACCCTCCCCTTTGCGGATGAAAGCGATTGGCAGGGACAGCTCTCCTCGAGGCAGCAGAGCCCATTGGGCAGGCTAAGGGGGGCATCGATGGCAACAATCGAAGGTTGATAGCGTTCTATAGCCTCGATGATCTGGCCGTCGCTCAAAAGGAAATTCAACAGGGTGAGATGCAATTCCCTATCAAGCGCCACGCAAGCAGTGGGCTTTTTCGCCGCGGAGGTAAGGTCGACGCCGATGAAGCAGTCTTTTCCCACGGCATTAAGAATGGTTTGCGACCCCCACTCGCTTCATTATCTCCCGGGCCGCCACCACGCCCGAGGCTGATGCCTGGACCAGACCTCGGGTAACCCCGGCGCCATCCCCTGCGGCAAACATATTGGCTATTTCGCTCTCCAAGCCCTCGCTGAGGGCGAGGCGCGATGAATAGAATTTGACCTCGATTCCATAAAGTAGGGTATGGCGCGAGGCCACGCCCGGGGCCAGCCTGTCCATGGCGCCCAGCATCTCGATAATGCTTTTCAGGTGGCGATAGGGGAGGGCGAAGCTCAGGTCGCCGGGGGTCGCGCTCTTCAGGGTGGGCTGAACATTGCCTCTTTCGATGCGCTCCCTGGTGGAGCGCCGCCCCTCCATCAGGTCGCCGAGGCGCTGCACGATCACGCCGCCGCTCAGGATGTTAGCCAGGCGAGCGAGGTATCGACCATAGGCAATGGGGTCGCGGAAGGGCTCGGTGAAGGTGGTGCTCACCAGCAGGGCAAAATTGGTGTTGCTCGTCTTGCGTTCCGCGTAGCTATGCCCATTCACCGTGGTCACCGGGTCGCTGCCCCCGGTGGACTCCATGGTTACCTCCCCTGCCGGGCACATGCAGAAGGTTCTGACCCGGTCGTCGAAGGCTTTAGAATAATACTCCAGCTTGCACTCATATAGGGCGTCGGTTAACTCCCCGAGGACCGGTTCGGGCACCTCCACCCTGACACCCACATCGATGGGGTTAATCTGAAGGGTGAGCCTCAGGCGCTCGGCCTCGCGGACGAGCCAATCCGCCCCCTCCCTACCCGGGGCGATGATCAGATAGCGGCACTCGAACCTCTGTCCGTCCTTGGTCTCGATCCCCTTGACTGTTCCATTCTCAGTGAGGATGGTGCTCGCCGCGGTGCCCAATTTTACTTCGACCCTACTGGAGAGGAAGTCGCGTATTCCCCGGAGCACAGAGCGAGAGTGCTCCGTCCCCAAGTGGCGAACGATCATCGGGATAAGGCGCAGATCGGCCAAGGTAGCCCTGCGGCCTAGCTCCTCTACCTCCTCCCCGCTGCCATAGACCCTATTCGAGCCGCCAAACTTGAGATAAATGCTATCAACATACTGCACCAGCTCCTCGGTCCTCTCCTGTCCGAGGTAATCCCTGAGTCTCCCCCCAACCTCAGCGGAGAGGGTGAGCTTGCCATCGCTGAAGGCGCCAGCGCCCCCCAGTCCGCTCACCAGGTCACAGGGGGAACAAGGGGGGCAACTAATCCCCTTTTCCATGAAGGGGCAGGTACGGGAATCGATGTCCTTGCCCTTCTCCAGGAGCAGGATGCTCAGGTCAGAGGCTTGACACAGTTCCAGGGCGGCGAATATGCCCGCCGGCCCGCCACCGACGATAACTACATCGTATTTATGGGACAACTCCTTCTCCTTGCCTATTCTAACTGAGGCTTAGTAGGTTGTCAAAAGATGTACTCGTCCAGTACACTAGTGACACGTCACCGTTCGCCTGCTTTTCCCCGTCATTGCGAGGAGCCCT
>SOIC01000076.1 GCA_004377275.1 Dehalococcoidia bacterium | reverse complement strand
TCTGTCAGCTTTAGCGATAGCCTGAAGTTTTACAAGCCGCCAATGGGGTGATGACCAGCCCCCGGTTATTGTACCACTTCCAGAGTTAGACTTCGTTTTTGAGGATATTGTAAAATCTATCTCTTGCGCTCCGTTCGATCCAGGGACAATGACCGCATTTTTCTAACAGGATGAGTCGAAAGTCTTTTAAAATGCGAGAAAGGGGGTCTTTGATCCCTTCGGAAAGATGGGGATCGTAGTCGCCATGGATCGCGACTACAGGACATTGGATTCTCTTCCCGAGCTCTAAAAGCTTCCCACTGCTTCTTAGCTCCCTAGCTTGTTCCCATACACTTTGATAGATATCGTACTGGCATTCTAGTATCTCGCTGTCATGGGGCAAGGGGTTATATGAGTCAGCCTTGGATATCAACTTTCCAAGTCGGGCCATGAGCGTGTTTTTATCTTCAATAGCGGGGCGGTTCAAGGTTTCCATCAGGGAAAGGGCTTCCTCTCTTTCTTCTTCACTAAGCCGACTTAACCGAGCTTCCATGATGTTTGCGGCATATTTTTCTTCGTAGGCCCCACTCCCAATGAGTATGAGTTTTTTTACCAATGAAGGATGCCGGGCGGTAAAAATAAAACTGAGCATTGCACCCCATGAGAAACCAATCAATGTGACAGGAAGATCTCCGTTCTTTTCTAAAACGGCCTTTAGCTCTTGGACTTGCCCTTCAAGTGTTGTTGCTGTTTGAAGTGGCTCTAGAACACCCCTAACGGAGGAGAGTTCTCGAGCAACTGGTGCCATTTCTCCGGGTGCACCTGGTCCACCGTGAATGACAGCTACATTGAAAGGCTTGTTTCCATATTTTCTTAAGTTTTTCACTATTTATACCAGGTTGAACCTGTTCTGGTAACACTGGCCTAGGATCTTGTATTCATGCGCCGCTATGCCGATGTACAGGCTGGGAAAGGCAGGAAAACGTTTTCTTCTATCAACGTCCATTGCCCCGGGTATATCGCTTCTCTAGGCCTGGTCCATAGACAATTTGTCTTACCCTCTTTTTTCCTTGATGATATTCCTTACATCAGCAAGGGTTTCGATTATGCGGAAAGTCAGAATCCCAATCTCGCAGAACACCCTCCAAATTATAGGACCGAAAATCAGAATCAGTACACCTCCTATTACCCCTCCTGCATCCGACTCGCCACTGACCCCGTCAACAATTGCCCAAATCCCAAGCACCACTATGCCGATAACGCCTATCCAGAACACAATTTGAATGATAATAGGCGTAATCATCCTGCGGAATGCTAGAAAATCTCCCATATTTCCTCCTTTATCCCTTGAATCTATGGGGCATTGAACCCTAATGCCTAATAACCTGGTCTTTACTCAGCATATTAACCCACCGTATATGTTCCTATGCCGACAGCTATAAGGCGCTGTTCCTCATTATGTAATTCCATTCGGGTGACCACTATCTTCTGGCCAGTGCGTAGAACGGAAGCTGTCGCAGTGAACTCTTTACCTTTGCCTGGTCGCAGATAATCAACCCGCAAGTCAACGGTGCCAATGTTTTTCAGTCTTTTTACTTGTTCTTGCAGGGGTTGTTCTTTGATATCCTTTAACCGACTCCAGGAAACTATAGTGCCCCCAATAATATCTATCACAGCAGCTATAACCCCTCCATATAGGATACCTTGCCCTGGATATCCGCACAATTCATCTCTCATTGCAAATTTGATGCATAAACTGTCAGTGTCCAGCGGCTCAACCGTCATGCCTAAGAGTTCATGCAAGGGGTGATACCTTGTTAGAAGACCCATTGCTCCCGATAGTGTCTCATTCGCTTCACTCATATCGCTCAAAGACCCGCTCCTCTCTATCTGAGATTGGCTTTTTAAACCTGAAAACCAGGATAAAACCGCCTCTTGTTCCTACTAGTAAGATGACCGGTTTTTTCTACACCTTGTAACTTGCTTGCCTGATTATACCATGCTTGACTGGCAGACAATGCTGTGCGCTATAGCAGAAAGGCCTACCCACCCTAGGCTGCCCAGGTAAAGCTTTACAATGTCGAGCCTGCTGTGGCCCAGGCCATACTGCAAGCTGAATACGTCACCGCCATTCCTTAGCTTGACTAGAAAGCTTTAACCAGCTCACGAAGGCCGTTAGAGTGCGTATTGGTGCAGCTTGTAGCTTTGTGGGTACGGAGCCTCTGAGGGATTCCGGCTCCAAATTTATGGTGGAGCTGAGGGGATTCGAACCCCTGACCTCCTCCGTGCAAGGGAGGCGCTCTCCCAGTTGAGCTACAGCCCCTTTAACCATACAGCCGTTTTGGCAGTCAACCCTCAACAGAAATGGTGGGCGATAGAGGACTCGAACCTCTGACCTTCTGCGTGTAAAGCAGACGCTCTAACCAACTGAGCTAATCGCCCATGGCGCGCTTGGCGGGGCTCGAACCCACGGCCTCAGCCTCCGCAGGGCTGCGCTCTATCCAACTGAGCTACAAGCGCCTTTTTTAAACCTTTACCGCCTCTTTGACCTAAAAATGCTCCGATGAAAAACTTAACCTTAACCCTTTTCTTAGGCGCCTTTTTCACAGAAAAGCACTGTCTCAGAGCGAAAAAATGCCGAAGGAGGGATTTGAACCCTCACGCCCCAAAGGACACTACGCCCTGAACGTAGCGCGTCTGCCATTCCGCCACTTCGGCGCTTCGCCACACAGAACATAAAGTGGGCGGTACTGGACTTGAACCAGTGACCTCTTGCGTGTGAAGCAAGCGCTCTAACCAACTGAGCTAACCGCCCCTTTGCAAATGTATTCTAACCCAGATACCAGAGCAAAATCAAGCGAGGCAAGCGGGGAAAGAGTGCCCAGCACCAATGGTGTGCCTGGCAAGGAAGGCACCATTTGCCTGATCATTTCTAGACCCGAATTGATTTCCTGACTGAGCACAGGACGGCTGTCCAGCTCTCGGTGGCCGGTGACACCTATCACAACTCGGGCTGGAATGGCCTGCTCGGGCGAATGGGGGCGGGATCGCGATCTCCCCGTGCTTCCTCCTCGGTAGCACTCCCAACCACCATAACGCTGAGACACCTACCTGCCGCTAGGCTCGGCGCTTCCTCATGAGGAGAATGATGAACATCATTAGGGCAACAACAGCAAAGAAAGGGTATGTCATGGTGACGGGATTGACACCACCCTTGGTGACCGCTGGTTCCTCCCCGGCTGGTGGCTCCCCTGTAGATATAGGCTCGGCAGATATCTCGTATGCTACCAGGTCTGCCGCTATAAATTCTTCGGGAAACCAGCCGAAGGGGTTGTTCCTGCCTGTGGCCTCAGCCCATATCCAACCCGTCTCGCCGTTCCAGGACAGCACCACGTTCGCCTTCTGATAGCCGGGCAAGTAGACGATGGCAGCGGCGTGATTAGGGGCTAGGACAATGGCTGAGCGAAAGCCTGCCCCCTTATACATGACCGCCAGGAGGATTGCGCTATCTTCGCAGTCACCCGAGGCAAATCCCTGCTCTTGAATGGTGTTGGCAAGCTCATCCGCATTCTGGGCAAACTCGCTGAAGCCAAACTGGTCACTGTCGGAAATGTACCGCACCCTGTCCCTTACGAAGTAGAATATCTGCTCCGCTCTCTGGTCGGCATCGGGGTATCTATCAGTGAATTCCTCACCCAGGCTGTAGGCTGTCTCGGTGTACTGCCCCAGGCTTTCAAAAGCTATAACCGGTCGAAAGCCCTCCTCGGTTAGCTGGAAAAAGCCATCATCGCCTTGGGCGCTGGTTCGGCATACGTGCCAGTCGTCAAAAACTCTGTGGTCTTCCTGGTAGAAGTTGCTGGAGGGCTCAGCAAAGCAAATGGAGATGGCGATTACCTCGACGAGCACCACTATGATGACAACTAGCGCAATCTTATATATTCTCACGGCTCATCTCACAGAGAGGTTGTCAAAGCGGCATGGATTATCAAGCCAAAGAATACCATGTATCCGAATACATATACCCCCACGGCCACTGGGGTTTCCCTTATGTTTCGGAATGGTATCTTGGGTGTCAGCCAGTCAAGGAGGTTGAAGAGGGTAATTCCCACAAGCAGGCTCACAAAAAAGCTTGCCGCCAACATCCCCAGCCTGTTGGGGCTGAACACGCTTTCTACCGCGGAAGCGCCAACCACTACCAGGCCGGTGGCCGCCCCGTGGATAACCAGTCCCATGAAAATGAAGAAGCCGCCTATGAACAGACCGATAGAGAGGGGGCTTTCCCCTATCTTCTGTCGCTCGTGGATACGGGGGGTGAGGACATCAAGCACCCTGATTCCCAGCCAAACCAGGAAAGCACAGATAAAAGCGAAGAATGCAATTCTTGCCATCCATAGCAGGACGGTAACATAGTAGGGATCTGTCGGTCCTATCTGATCCATCTTACACCTCCCGGGACCGGGATTAAGGCTTTTCCAACCAGCACTACAATACTGCTTGGGTGGCCTCTTGGTCAAGAGCACCACCAGAGAGAAAATGATGCCGAATTCGCCCGGACTCACTCATTCTTTAACCAGGAATTGATTCGCGGCGTGCATTACCAGAATGGCGCAGGCACCTGTCAGTAAACGATTTGATTTTTTTCCTCTGCGCAGGGGATATAGCCCTTATGTCGGACATTCACCCTTGTTGTCAAACGCCCATGGGCGTAAAATGGAAGCCGCGGGAGGCTTCGGGGCCTCTTCAGGCTGCGATGTTAGTGTTGGAAGGATGTGGTGTCATTGGACTTAGACCAGCGAATTGAGACCCTGGCTCAATGGATGTTTGAGGCAAAACACCTGGTGGTCTTCACCGGCGCTGGCATCAGCACGGAATCAGGTCTGCCGGACTTCAGGGGCCCGGATGGTATTTGGACTCGACAGGCAAAAGGGCTTCCCACCAAAACCAGAGATTTTTCTTCGGCCGTGCCTAATACGGGGCACATGGCTATTGTTGAGCTCCAGAAGCTGGGCAAGTTGAGCTTCCTCATCTCGCAGAATGTAGACAACCTCCACTTGAGCTCAGGGATCCGGCCGGACTTGCTAGCAGAACTACATGGCAACGTCAGCAAGCTGCGGTGCAGTCGCTGTCAGGCTGAAGTGGATATGTCAATTGGCCGGGATAGCTGCTCATGCGGAGGCAAGCTGGTTTCCAGCGTGGTTGACTTTGGCCAGCCCTTACCCCAGAGGGAACTAGCCGATTCTTACGCACATTCTCGAAGCTGCGACCTTTTCGTGGTCGCTGGCTCCAGCCTCGTGGTCACACCTGCTGCTGACATGCCTAGAATGGCTCTCCAATCCGGAGCTCGGTTAGTGATCATCAACGATGGTGAAACCCCGTTCGACCGAGTCGCTCATCTGCGGTTTGAGGAAAGAACGGGAGCGGTATTGCCCCAGGCGGTCGCTCGGTTAAAGGCGCTCATGAAAGTATCCTGAGAGACCGCCCAGCCAGGCCGATTTGGGGAGAAGGTAGACAATGAGAATCACTAGAATCGCTATAATATTGCTCCTGGGCACCTTGCTGGTGTCGGGGTTAGCCTGTTGCACCGAAGGC
>SOIC01000158.1 GCA_004377275.1 Dehalococcoidia bacterium | reverse complement strand
ACTACCAGCCATCTCTGAGCGACAGGAATAGCCAAGAGGAATGGCTAGCCAAAGGTGGAAAGGTGACATGGGAAAGAGCTTCAGAGATTATCAAGGAGCTTCTGGCTAAACCTAAGCACAGCCTCCCCACACCAATAAGACAGCAAGTACTATCACAAATCAAGGGGATAATTGCCTAAAATATGCTTGTAATCGGAGAAAACATAAACGCATCCAACAAATCAGTCGCTGAGGCTATTACCAAACGAGATGAGGGATTCCTGGTAAACCTGGCCAAAGCGCAAACGCTATCGGGGGCTGATTTCATCGATGTAAACGCTGGAGGTGGTTATGGCTCACTGCAGGAAGCAACTGCAGCTATCAAGTGGCTCGTGGGAATAATCCAGGCTGCCGTTGAGCAGCCACTATCTATTGACAGTGATTCTCCAGAGGTAATCGAGGCTGCCCTAAAGGAATATCACGGTGAGAGATTGATAATTAACTCGGTCACTGCAGAGCCAGCGAGGTTGGAATCTATTGGCCCATTGGTAGCCGAACGAAAGGCCTGGGTAATAGCACTGGCCATGGGAACAGATGGAATACCTGACCGTGTCGAAGAGCGGCTGACTGCGTGCGAACGGATTATGTCATACCTGACTGGTTTGGGCGTAAAGGCAGAACAAGTATTATTTGACCCGCTTGTATTGCCTATCGCTGTGGATACACGCCAGGGAATGGTCACCTTAAAGACCATAGAGCAAATCAAATTACGCTATCCTGAGGCCAGGGTAGTAATGGGACTGAGCAACATTTCATATGGCTTACCCAAGAGAAAGTTAGTGAACCGCGCCTTCTTACTAATGGCCGCTTATGCTGGCTTAGATGCAGTAATTGTTGACCCGCTTGATAATAAAGCGATGAGTCTTATCAAGGTAGCCGATATGCTCGTAGGAAAAGACTCTTCATGCCGAACATACCTCAGGGCACACAGAAAAGGTAATATAGTAGATTGAACTCAGCAGCTTAATAAATTACTGAAACTGGAGGACGATAATGCCAGAGGACATAATCAATTTAATCCAAGAAAGTGTTATCCAAGGGAGGATATACAAGGATGATGAAGGCATGGATGAAGGGATGGTAGGTCAGCCCGGCGTTACCGAGCTTGTTGAGAGTGCCCTTGCCTCCGGCTTGAGTATTCAAAGCATAATCACTAAGGGTCTCTCTGGTGGCATGAACATTGTGGGGCAAAAATTTGAAGCGGGGGAATACTTTATTCCTGACATGCTAGCTTCGGCACAGGCAGTTGGAGCAGCCATGGAAATACTTGAGCCATATCTTGCTGGGAGTGGTGTTAATGCCAAGGGCAAGATAATTGTGGCTACGGTAAAAGATGACCTTCACGATATTGGCAAGAACATAGTGTCCATTCTGCTTCGTGGGGCAGGATACACTGTTAAGGACCTGGGGAACAATATTGACACCCAGGCCATTGTAGATGCAGTAAGGGAGGAAAAACCACAATTTCTGGGGTTGTCCGCTCTGCTAACCAGCACCATGGCTCGCATGGCGGATGTGATACAAATGCTTGAGCAAAATGGGCTCAGGGATCAGGTAAAGATTATAGTCGGCGGAGCACCCGTCTCGGAGGAGTTTGCCAAAAGCATCGGCGCGGATGGGTATGGCGCAGACGGCTTTCAGGCATTAGCTGTGGTGGAAGCTCTCACCTCTGGCACAGAGAACTAGAATAGCAATCATTTTATTGCAGATCTACTGCAGACTTTTATCTGAAGGAGGCATTTGGTGCCAAGAAAAGGAATACTTGTTGATAGGCCATTCGAGAGGTTAACGAGGGAGCAGGCGGAGCTAATCCACCAAGCTTCCATGCAGATATTGACTGACCCCGGGCTAATAAGCTTCAACCGGGAAGCAGTGGATATACTCCATAGTCATGGCGCGGCGGTTGAGTCTATCGCTGGTGACCACCAGAGTTGGCAGGTGAAGATTCCAGAGCAATTGGTATTAAAAGCGCTAGACACTGCTCCCAAGACTGTGAAATTGGGGGCTCGGAATCCAGATAATGCCCTCATCATGCACGGCGACGAGCCCAGAGTATATCTAATCACGGGCTCGGAGACCAATATCTGGCTGGATGTGGATTTTCCTACCTACGTGAATAAGGCTGACCCTACCAAGGAGATTAGGGTGCCTGAGTTCAAGCCCAGGCGAGGCACAATAGATGACCTGTGCCAGTCAGCCCATGTCTGTGAGCATCTGGAGATGGTTGATGGCTACATTCGCACCGTGAATATCCAGGACCGCGACATAACCGAGGAGAACAAAGACGTCAATAAATTTTTCGCCTCGCTCAATAACAATACGAAGCACTTCATGAGCGGGTTGACCAGTCTAAAACAGCTTGACAACGTGGTGAGGATGGCAGAACTCATCGCTGGAGGCAAAAAGGCACTTGAGGATAACCCCATCATCTCGTTTATCACCTGCCTGGTGAAGAGCCCACTCCAGTTCGTCGATGACACCACAGAAACTTTCATTGAAGTATGCCGCCGAGGATTGCCAATCGTTGTGTCATCGTCACCACAAGCGGGCACCACCGCACCTATCAAGGAAGCCGGTATCATGGCTCAGATAAATGCGGAGGTGTTGGCAGGCATAACTCTGGGGCAACTGGTAAAACCGGGGACCCCGGTGCTCTACGGCAGCGTGCCTGTCAGAGCCAGGATGGACACCCTGGGTGATTCCTACGGCTCTGTTGAGACCAGTCAGTACAACATCGACTGCGTTCAGATGGCACGATTCTACAGGATACCCAACTACTCTACTTCCGGCGTCTGTGACTCGAAGATACCTGGCCAGCAATCATCAATAGAGAGGCTGTTTTCGGACATGGTGGTCACCATGTCAGGACCTCAGTACCTGCACTGTGCCTTTGGTTTGCTGGACTGTAATTCTGTCTTTTGTCTGCTCCAGGCAGTCCTGGACGATACCCACTTCAAGATGATAGAGTTCTTCTTAAGACAGCCGCGGGTTGACCAGCCGGAACTGGAAGCAATGCTGAAGCAGATACGAGACGTGGTGGCTACGTCACAAAAACTATACATAGGCCATATTCGTCCCGTGTTGCGCAGTGGGGAAATATCTGGAGTATATCCCTTTGAGGGAAGTGGTGAGGCAGACGATGTTTTTGAGCTTGCCCATGAGCGAATGAAGGAATTACTGGCAAGACCGGTGGAACACATCGATCGGGAGACAACTGCCAGAATATTCGAAGAAATTCCCGGCATATTACCAAGACTTAACATTTATGAAAGTGGGAGTTAGCATGAGCAAAGATATAATTGCGACAATTAAAGAGAATGTGATACAGGGAAGAAAGACGCAGGGGGATGTGGGGATAGATGATAGTCTTGCCGGAACACCCGGCGTGGTGGAACTCTTGCAACAAGCTCTTAAGAGTAATGTCTCCCCGCAGGTGATAATAAGCGAGGGCTTGACCGCAGGGATGCAGGTAGTCGGCGAGAAATTTTCTACCAAAGAGTACTTTATTCCGGACATGCTTGCCTCGGCTGAAGCGGTAGGAGCGGCGATGGACATTATGAAGCCAGTACTGGAATCAGCGAACGTGGAGACCAAAGGGAAATTCGCCATTGCCACGGTAAAGGGGGATATCCACGATATCGGCAAGAACATCGTAGCTATTCTGTTGAAAGGCGCTGGTTACGAGGTGCATGACCTGGGAATTGACGTGCCCACGGAGAAAGTGGTCGAGTTCGTGAAGGAAGAAAAACCGGGATATCTGGGACTATCAGCCCTGCTTACCACCACCATGACTGAAATGGGTGTGGTGATTAAGGCTCTTGAGGAAAACAAACTCCGGAGCAGTGTAAAAGTGCTCATCGGTGGCGCCGCTGTCTCCGAGGAGTTTGCCCAGGAAATAGGTGCTGATGCCTATTGTGTTAATGCCTTCGACGCGGTCAAAGTGCTCGAGGGCTACTAACAGATGAGCTGAGGCGTAGACGCAAGCAGCAGAAATACGTGCGAGAAAGGAGTGTTGTATGGCAAGCATAGCCGGAATCTTTTCACTGAATGGAGACTTACTGGAGGGGTGCGGGCAACAGGTGAGCAAGATGCTGGAGCGGATGTGGTACCGCGGTCCAGACAACGCAGTCGTGCGGACCCTGCCTGAGCGCCACGGCGCTCTGGGCGCCAATGAAGTCAATCTGACACCGGAGAGAACCTGCTGCACCTCGCTTTCAAGACCACCATACGTCGTTTTTGATGGAGAGTTGTTCAACGAAAGAGGCCCGGGCCAGCATGATGTTGAGCTGTTCAAAGAGTTCTACGAAAAACACGGCAAGGAGTGTTTCTCTCTGCTCGAAGGAAGTTATACGTGCGCTATCGTTGACGCAGGCGAAGTAATCCTGGCGCGGGATTCTGTGGGCGCCAGACCTCTCTTCTACGGGTCGGAACACGGCTTATTGTGCTTCAGCAGCGAAATGAAGGGACTGATAGACCACATTCGCTTTGACGTCAATGAGTTGCCCCCTGGCCACATCTACAGCACCAACGAAGGACTGAAGCCATTTGAGCCTTTTGTTCCTGACGTGCCTGAGCCGGGAACCATACAGGAAGCAGCTATGACCCTCCGTCAACTGCTCATAGAGGCAGTGCAGAAAAGAATGCCAGGCGTACGGGGCGTCTCGTTGAGCGGCGGTCTGGACAGCTCTATTGTGGCCGCCATCGCCAAGGAGTACAATCCGGACCTGCACCTGTTCACCGGCACCATTGACAGCGCGCCCGGTCCCGACCTGGAAAATGCTGTGCTAATGGCCCAATTCCTCGGTCTTGAGCACCATCTTCACATCTACCGGATAACCGATTCTGACATTTGCGATTTGATTCCCCGGGCAGTCTGGCACCTTGAGAGTTTTGACGAGGACTGCATATCGGGCATTATCTCCAACTACTACGTTGCGCGCATGGCAAAGGAATACACCGATGCTATCCTGGTTGGTGAAGGGGCCGATGAGCTGTTTGGGGGATACCGTATGGTTCTAAAGAACCCCAGAGTGACCGGCGACGCACACCGAGAGGAGCTTGCCCAGAGGTTGCTGGACATCGCCTACAACACTGCTCTGAGGCGCCTCGACCGGGGCTGGATGGCGAACGCCGTGGTGTATCAGACACCATTCCTGGACTCCAGGATTGTCGCTTTCGCTAAGAAGATACCGATGGCGTGGAAGATTTACGGTGAGCAGCAGATAGAGAAGTTCATTCTGCGTGAGGCGTTCCGCGATATGCTTCCTGAGAAGATTGCCAATCGTGAGAAGCTCAGGTTCGCCATGGGGGTCGGCACAGATAACGTCATGGACATGCTGGTATCCAAGGTAATCGACCGCGAAGAGATAAAGAGGCGCCCCAAGTCAGCCTACGGCATGCCATTCGCCACGTTCAAAGAACTCCTCTATTACGACGAGTTTTTGAAGCTATTTCCGCCTGCATATGAGAAACAGACAGTGCGGTGGGACCCCTTCAAGTAAAATGAATGTGTAGCGCGACATATACAGTCTTGAGCACTACATTTTCACACTGC
>SOIC01000061.1 GCA_004377275.1 Dehalococcoidia bacterium | reverse complement strand
TCCTGCTTGTAGGCGAGGGCTGTCTCATAGCGATGATGCCCGTCGGCAATGTAGAGGGTCTTATTGGCGAAGAAGTCGCAGACCCTGGCGATGTCCTTCTCATCGGTCACCACCCACATGGCGTAGGCCACCCCGTAGCGATCCACCGCACTTAAGGCAAGCTTATTTATCGTATCGTGGAATAGCGACTGAATCCCCTCCCCGCGGTGGCGAAACAGCCCCATTATGGGGCTGAAGTTGGCGTGGCAGGACTTGAGAAGGTGGAGGCGATCCTCCCCAGGCTTCCTCATGGTCATCTCATGGGGGCGAATCCGGCCGCTGCCCGAAAGTTCCTCCAGCCTTACCCGGGCGATGAGGCTAAAGCAGCTCTTTACTTCATCTTGATATGGGAAGCGGTGCTCCACCAGGTAGAAGGCTTGATGCTCCTCCCGGCTTAGTATGCCCTGGTCGAGCCAATCTGCCAAAGTCAGGGCTGCTCTAGTGTATTTGTTGTTTTGGGGCGAATCACCAGGTCGCTCCTCTCCGTACTCAAGCCGGATCACGTTATACGGGCTGCTGCGGTGGTAGAGAAGCTGCTCCGCAGCGGAGATCACATCATGAGGGGGACAGATCACTGTGGAAAGGTCACCGATCCGCTCCAGATTATAACGAAGACCGTAAAATGGTTGGACATCAGCCACGCCGTCGCTCCTCGAGTAATATAACAAGGTGGCCCATAAAGGTCAATGAGGGGTACTCGTCCAGTACATTGACGACGGCGATACAATAGACAACCTATAGCTAGGTGAGCGGTGTCTATGGCTTTGCCTATTACCGACCAATATCTGCTCTGAATCCGTAGGATTCAACCAGTTTTCTGAAGGCCTCCATCTGGTATTCGTTGATCAGTGGTATATCCTCCCAATTATACGCCTTTCCCAGAGCAGGATATTTAACTCCCCCAAATTTGTTAAAAGGGAGCAGGGATACTTTCTCCACAGGACGGGGAAGTGTTCGAACAAATCCGCATATCAGCTCTATAGCCTCCTCAGAATCGTTGAATCGAGGAATAACTGGGATCCGTATCCATACTACAACCTTGGAATCGGTAAGCGTCTTTTCCAGGTTATCGAGGATGCGATCATTCGACACACCAGTGGCTTCTTTGTGTCTTCTGGCATCTATTTGTTTGACATCATAGAGTACTAAATCGCTATAGCGCAGCACCTCGGCAAATACGTCCCACTCGGCGTGACCCGTCGTGTCGACGGCGGTATGCAAGCCCATTCGTTTTGCGTCCCGGAGCAAGGCCATGGCGAATTGCCACCGCACCAGAGGTTCACCTCTAGAGAGCGTCATACCGCCGTTCGTACGCCTATAATAGCTCGAGTCCCTGACCACAGTATTCATTACTTCATCAACGGTCATATAGTCACCCACACGTTCTATTGCTCTAGAGGGACACACATCGGCACATTTCATACAGGAGTTACACCTTGCCCAATTGATCGTCCTTTTGTTTTCTACAATTGTGATCGCCTGCTGAGGACATTCGTCTAAGCACCTTCCGCACAGGATGCACTTGGCATCTCTGGTAATTAACTCAGGGGATGGGCTTGTCGACTCCGGATTGCTGCACCAGAGGCAGTGCAAAGGACATCCCTTCAGAAAAACCGTAGTCCTTATCCCCGGCCCATCATGAAGAGCGAACCGCTGCACGTTAAATATAAGGCCCTTATCCGAGGTGATATCCTTATACATGAGCCCGCACGGCTTCACCGTGCATAATTCTGGATTACAAGCCATGTTCCGTTCTGGCGAGAATACTGTCCTGGGTTCCTTTTGGCAAGTCGATCCAGAAGGCACTGTACCCGGCCACCCTTACCTGCAGGTCGGTGTAATTCTCCGGGTGCTCCTGAGCATCACTCAGAACCGCACTGTCCACGATATTGAACTGGATGTGCGGAATAGTACCTTTCTCATACCACTCCCGCAGGTATGCGGCAAACAGCTTCTTGTTTTCCCCTTCGAGAAAGAGCGGCATAAACCGCTGGTTAAAAAGCTCGGTATGCATGAAGGGTATCTTGGCCGCGGAATTCATCACCGCCGTAGGGCCCTTTTTATCCGCACCGGCCATGGGGGAACGGCTACCATCGCTGAGATGGCTCATGGCGTGCCTCCCATCCGGGGTAGCCCCGCAGGTAAGACCAACCGTCTGGTAGCCCGCAGCCGTGCCCCCGTCACTGATAAACCTGCATCCCCATGCATCCTTGACCCGGCTGATCGTTTCTTCAAAGCGGGTGGCGACCTTCACGGCCCACGCGTCTGCATAGTCATCATCGTTGCCATACTTCGGGGCATTGAGGAAGTCCTGGCGCATCGCTTCATGTCCATTCCAGCCCGCTTTCAGGGCGGTGATCAACTGCTCCATGGTATACTTCTTGTCATCAAACACGAGCTTCTGGATCGCTATCAGCGAGTCGACGGTGGTTATCATTCCTAAACTATATACCGCCGGATAGGTATCATATTCCTTGTGTAGTTTCTTGCGATCGACCCCTCTTTCCAGCGGCTCATCCTGGAGCAGGGAATTGCATGGATCCGGATAGGTCATCATGAGGACATCCTGAGCCAGATCCCACGAAATCTTCATTTGTTTGGCATAGAACAAAACACGCTCCAACATGGCATCCAGCAGCTCGTCGGCGGACTGCATATGTCGGGGATCTTTTGTCCGAGGCTTGTCAGGTCTGCCTTCCGTACCTTGCGGGCCGCCCTCGTGCAAGGCTTCCTCCAATACCTTGGGCACGATCATACCCCCGGCTCCTGCCGCTCCTGTTGAAATCATATATTTACCTGTGACGTGAATGGTGACACAGCCTCCCACCTCTGTCCTTTTCGCATCCTCGGGAGAATAGCCTCGCAGAAGTGCCCATTTCTCGAGCAGGTCTTGGTTGAACCAGGAAGGATGACCGGTACCAACGCGCATGAGATCTATTGCCCGCTCAACAACGTCCGCTGAGATGTCCCGGTGATAAAGGATGGCGACGGCCGGTTGATTGATGTGGAGGTTGCTCATAGCTTCCAGAATCAGGCAACTCAGATCGTTCGATGCATCCCTACCATCCGTTGTACTTCCACAAATGTTGAGCGTATAGAATATTTCACCGCCAGCCTTACCGGTGAAGGTCACTGGCCACTCCAAAGCAATGCCTACCTCTTGAACCTTGAGAAAAAGGCACTCGAGGAGCTCCAACGCCTTGTCACGCGTGAGCCGCCCTGCCCTCATATCGGCTGCATAGTAAGGCCAGAATACCTGGTCGATTCTGTAGCCACCGCCATGGCCGTATACAGCTAGGAACTTCGCAGCCACTTCAATGATCCAGAAGAACTGGAGGGCTTCGTGGAATGTTCGGGCTGGATTGGCAGGCACCCGCTCTAGGATGGCAGCTATCTCTTGCAGCTCCTGCCGGCGCGTTTCGTCCGGTTCAGCCTTTGCCAGTTCCCTGGCGAGTTCAGCATAGCGTTGGCTGAAGCGGATTATAGCTCTCCCGCACATGGCCATAGCTTCCCAGTTGTTTCTCTTCTCTACGTACTCAGCGGGATGTATCTCCAGGACTCTGCTGTTCAAGTCCTTCAGCTTGCGCTCAGCCCGTTCAATGCGTGCATTGAGGCCCTCACTGAGAAGACTGGCATAGTCGTAGCACGGATTGGCTATTCCCATTTCCCAGAGCTTTGCTTCGATTGGGGTGGCGAGTCCGTGGAGGACATCAGGGACTAAATCGTTGGGCAGAACAGCTTTTATGCGATCGGATACGCACTTACCGCTCCAGAACGCGCAGATGTCTGCGATGATTTCCTCTCTTTCCTCATTGGTTACCATCTGCGAGAAGCCGCCATTCGTGACGGCTTCGGGCATATAATTTGCAGTAATCTCAGGATACCATCGCAATTCATCGGGGGCGCTGTTGGGGTCCCCTACAATCAGCTCACCCGGCCTAATATAGATGGGCAAGTGATCACAGACATTGACAAAAGCTTTTGCCGTGCGGGTTACCCATGGTTGGCCATCGGTTTTTCTATAAGATTCTGTTACGAGCCTTGCCCTGTCCAGGTCAACCTTGATATGCTCCCCATGGCGAAAGGTGCACTGCGCCAAGCCAATGGCGACATTGATGAAATCCTTCACCACGGCCGCCTTCCATTTCAAATCAGCCCTTAGCTTGGCCGTACGAGGGGTGGAGCCAAACCCCCACTCATAAGGTACCCTCTTGTCAACCCTCTCCTCATAGGATATGCTGCCTAGCTTCGGAATTGCCTTAGTCATTGCTTACCTCCTGCCTCTTGTGGTGGTGCGCATACTCCATGCTCTCCCACCTCTCCAATAAAAATTAAAAATATTAACACAAGTTAGTATTCTTGTCAAACTGGCGCTCTTGTTGCCCTGGTTGTGGTGCAGCTAATGGCGGTATGTGCCCAAATCAATGAAGGTATAAGTTTGGAGATTCCTCAAGGCAATGGGGTGAGGAAACAGGTTGTCAGGCTCAAGGATGTGACACTTTGATCAGAAATTAAGGTTTCGGATCTTATATCTGCAAAGGACTAAAAGCGCAATTTTGACAACTTAACTTGGTATCATCTAGGCTCTTAATGATACACCACCTCTATGTGATTCTGAGTGATGTTCTTCGGTTCCGCTGTCATTGCGAGGAGTGTGAGCGACGAAGCAATCCCAAAGGTGCACGAGATTGCTTCGCTTCGCTCGCAATGACAATAAGGCTTATGATGAGAACGTCAGAGAGGTGAACGTTACCCGCCTTCTGTGAGCTTTCAGACACTACCAGCTATCGGGTGTTACCCATCTATCTGAACGAGATCATTAGGGGATATAGCCTTCCTGATCTGGCGGATAAAAGCTCCTGCTGCGGTGGCGGGCTGATCGCTGCTCTCCACAATATCCAGGATTCGGCTGCCCAGGATCACCCCATCGCTGAGCGAGGCCACGCGTCGGGCCTGCTCCGGGGTGGCGATGCCGAAGCCGACGCATAGCGGCTTTGAGGTTACGCCCCTCACCCTGGCGATGAAGCCCTCCAGGTCAGGGGGCAGCGTCTCCCGGGCACCGGTAACCCCCTTAAGCGATACCACATAGATGAACCCGCGCGCTCTATCGGCTACCAGGCGAAGGCGCTCCTCGGTGGTGGTGGGGGCAAGCAGGTAGATGAGGTCCAGTCGCCGTCTCGCGGTGAGCCCCTCAAGCCCTGCCCCTTCTTCAGGGGGCAGGTCGGGGACAATCAGCCCGTCGATCCCCGCCTCTGCAGAGGCAGCGCAAAAAGCCTCCAATCCATAATGGAGTAGCGGGTTATAGTAGCTCATAAAAATTAGCGGGGCATCGAGCCGTTGCCGCAGTTCGGAGGCAACCTCGAGGCATAGCCGTGGCGTGACCCCCTGCTGAAGCGCCCGATGGCTTGCCCGTTGAATGGTGGCGCCATCGGCCAACGGGTCGGAGAAGGGGATGCCCAGCTCGATCATGTCGCACCCAGCCGCCACCAGGGCGGGCGCCACCTCCAGCGTCGTCGCCACGCTGGGAAAGCCCACAGTTAGATAGGCGATCAGCGCCTTTCGC
>SOIC01000039.1 GCA_004377275.1 Dehalococcoidia bacterium | reverse complement strand
ACAGACAAAGCCGGTGCGAACATGCAACATTCTCATCCTCCGTGGTGCCGCTGGCGAGCGGCATGTTGGATTGCTAACGCCTCTGTCATTCCGAACTTGTTTCGGAATCTCAGGATGCTGAAACAAGTTCAGCATGACAATTATGGACTCTGCTTTTTAATTATTGTCCCGTTACACCCTTGGTTAGGCTGGCCGACGTCGGCCAGCCTAACCCCGGACCCCCGCTTTTGGATTTTACTCATTATTATTCCTAATGCCTCTGTCATTCCGAACTTGTTTCGGAATCTCCAGGATGCTGAAACAAGTTCAGCATGACAATGTGCCGGTTGTAACCAAATGTCGTTGCCACGAAAATGGAGTCTAGCCCGCCCGCCCTGAGATGCGTTTATGGTGGAGGCCGATAGGTCGGCCGACACTTCGGCCCAAGTCGTCCGATAAGTCGGACTCTCGCAAAGCGGAGGGGCGCGAAATGACGATAGGAATCGTAACGACGATTGGGATTCTAGTAGGTGTACTCGTCCGGGGATGTGCGAAGCTATTCAGAAGCTGGCCTCCGGGTACGGCCCTGGCCTTTGGCCTCATTCATGGCCTGGCAGAACGCCTCCACCAGCTCAGGGTCAAACTGGGTGCCAGAACATCGCCTGAGCTCCTCCAACGCCTCTTGCTGAGATACGACTTCTCGATAAGTACGCGCTGTGGTCATGTCGTCATAGGCGTCGGCCACGCTTATGATCCTGGCACCGAGGGGTATCTCTTTGCCCTTCAATCCGTCGGGGTATCCCGTGCCATCATACCACTCATGGTGGTGCCGGATCATGGGGATCAATGCTTCCATTTCCTTAGCAGTGCCAACTATCCGTACCCCTTCAATAGGGTGCTCCCTAATGATTCTCCATTCATCTTTTGTCGGTGCACTGAGTTTAGTTAAGATTGAGTCAGGGATACCCGCCTTGCCAATGTCGTGCAGGAGGGACGCAGCCCGAAGGTCAGCTAATTCCTTCTCTGATAGCCCGATAGCTTTGCCTATCGTTTCTGATACGGCGGCAATTGCCTGGGAGTGACCATATGTATGTGGGTCTCTGGCATCCACCGTAGCCGCCAGGGCATAGACCTGGTCCAGCGTTGCCGTGCTCAGGACATCCGGCGGGATTGCACTCAGGTCAGACACCAGTACAGCTCTGTATCCTCCCTCCCTCTTGGCAAAGTAGAGGGCTGAATCGGCGAGGAATACCAGGCCATCCGCCGTTTCAGCATCCTCGGGGAATTGAGTGATACCTGCGCTGAACCCGAGGGGAGTTTCCAGACTGGTGAATTGCGCCTCAAGCATTGGAGGCCATTTCGATCTGACACGCTCGATGATCTGCTTGACTCTGTTAGCATCCGTGGCGGGCAGGATGACGGTGAACTCATCGCCGCCGTAGCGGAAAGCCGCATCGGTCTTGCGCAATGATGCCTTGAGGGTTTGGGCAAAGGACTGCAGGACGCCATCGCCACTGGTGTGGCCGAACCTGTCATTATATTCCTTGAACCCGTCGAGGTCGAGCATCGCCAGGGAGAAAGAGCGGCCGTAGCGCAGCGTGCGGTGCCGCTCGGACTCAAGCACTTGGTAGAAGTGGCGGCGGTTGTACAGCCCGGTCAGGTCATCGGTTATCGATAGCTCTATTAGCTTCTCCTCCATGCGCTTGCGCTCAGCTTCTGCTTTTTCCAACTCAGCGATTCGTTGGCGCATCTCCGCCAGTTCATTAATGAGGTGTTCTTTGGTCTTAGTTTGTCTTTTCATCAGCGTGTACCTCCCAACCAAATAAGAAAAGCCTTCCTTACCCGAGGAAGGCTCTGACTATCTCGTTCTTCGGCAGCCCGGCGGTCCTAGTTGAATCCTCCAACCTTAGACCCATGGCTTTGCGTCCCGCGATTTCTCGCGGTTTGCCTTTCTCGGAACCCTATATTCGGTTGTGAACTTCTCATTATTTATACACCCATTTCACTTGGCTGTCAATCCCCTGTGCTCGTCCAGTACATTAATGACATCACCGTTCGCCGGCTTTTTACCCGTCATTGCGAGGAGCCCTGGTGACGAAGCAATCCCGGGGGTGGTGGAGTGTTTGGATTGCTTCGCGGAGTTTACCCTGAGCAAGATTCTTCGGTCCCCCGAGGCCGAGGCCGCCAGGTCGGCCGACACTTCGGCCTGAATCGGGGTCCCTCAGAATGACAGAAAGCGAAGGGCTCGCAACGTACTATGAGGTTTCTGTCAATGGCCCTGGCAAATTGTTTCATTGTATTAATCTTGGTATTAATCTTGAGATTCCGAAACAAGTTCGGAATGACATTGGCGTTCTGAGACATAATTGTCATGCTGAACTTGTTTCAGCATCCCATGGGTAGCCTAGAGCATCGGCTCTAGGCGTAGTTGGAGCGGATGCTCCAACCTACCCGTAATCCGAGACCCCCGCCATAGGGGATTCCCCACATTGTCATGCTGAACTTGTTTCAGCATCCCATGGGTAGCCTAGAATATCGGCTCTAGCCGTTGTTGGAGCGGATGCTCCAACCTACCCAATCCCGGGGTGGTGGTGAAACAATGAGATTGCCGCGCTACGAGGCCGATAGGTCGGCCGACACTTCGGCCTAAGTCGGACTCTCGCAAAGCGGAGGGGTCTCAATGACAAGTGAGCGAAATCCACGAGACCAAGTATCAACTATTTATCTGAACGAGATCAGCCGGGCGAAGCATTATATTTAGTGGATTAAGCTAGGATTACGAAGCCTCTCTTGACAAATCGAGGAAAGCGTAGTATATTTTTAGTGAAAATAAGACAAAATATGATAGCATATGCGGAAGAAAGGAAGGGGGTTTGAATTATGAGCAATTTAATGACTACTAAGGAAGCAGCGGAGTATCTAAAACTGAACTACATGACGGTGTATAAACTATCCCAGCGAGGCCGCATCCCGGCATCCAAGATAGGGGGGAACTGGAGGTTCCGAAAGGACCTCCTGGATGATTGGCTCGCTAAACAGGCGACGGTGCTTGAAGGGACTGTGCTTGTCGTTGATGACGACCCCGCGATAGTAGAGATGGTGAATGAGGTTGTTTCACGGAAAGGGTTCAAAGTGGTTGGTGCGGGGAGTGGGGAGCAGGCTCTTGAGGAGTTGGAAAAGCAGCACTTCGACCTGATTTTCATGGACCTGGTGTTACCAGGGATGAGTGGCGTGGAGGCCCTCTCCGCGATAAAGGAAAAGGATAAGAAAGCGGTGGTGGTCATCATCACCGGCTACGGTGATGATCCCATAGCCATGGACGCGATGTCGCTGGGCCCCTTGTTTCTCATTCGAAAGCCCTTCCGGGTAAGTGATATCGTTGAGGTTCTCAATGCAGTGGTCAGGGTGAGGTGACGAGCCGCTAAGGATAGGGGGAGGATAGCGTGGGAGCACTGATCGCTGGAATGGCAAATTCTCTAATATTATACCTTTTCTATTGGGTGTTGGTGAAGAGGATCCCTGCCGGGGAAACTCTCACCCACTTGGAAGCTCCGAGGGCGAGGGAGGCTTCAAAATGAGCACTGCCATGGAGCTCATACGCCAGGGCAAGAAGAAGGAGATTTGGCAGAAGTACTGCGGCTTCATCGATTTTAGCGTTGAAGAGTTCGTGGAAACCCAGGGGCATCTGCTCTTGGAGCAACTGAGGTTGTTTCATGATTGCGAGCTGGGGCATAAGCTGCTGTGGGGGATGAAGCCCTCCAGCGTGGAGGAGTTTCGCCAGAAGGTCCCCTTGACCACCTATAAAGATTATCTCCCCTACCTGCTGGAGAAAAGGGAGGATGTTCTGCCCGAGAAGCCCATATTGTGGCAGCGGACCTCGGGAAGGTCGGGAGAATACCCTGCCAAATGGGTCCCAGTCACCGAGAGGCTCTATAGGGAGGTAGGATTTTACGTCGTCGCCATGTTAGCCTTTTCCTCGGCTGAAAGAAGGGGGCAGTTTATTGTTCGAGATCACGATAGGCTTCTCTACGGCCTGGCTCCTCCCCCCTATGCCTCCGGGGCGATGGGGGGCCTTCTCGACGATGAGTTCAGCTTCGAAGTAATGCCTCCCAAGGATGAAGCGGAGCAGATGGGCTTTGTCGAGAGAATACGGGAGGGCTACTCTTTGGCCCTTATGGAGGGGCTTGATATCGTTTTTGCCGTTTCCAGCATCCTGGTGGCAATAGGGGAGCAGTTCAGCCAGGGGGCGGCCCTCAGGCCTTCCGCCATGCTTTCCCGCCCTAAGGCTATACCTCGCCTGGCCAAGGGGCTGGTAAAAAGCAAGCTGGCAGGGCGGCCGCCACTGCCCCGGGACATATGGGACCTCAAGGCACTGATCTCCGCGGGCATGGATACCAGCATCCTGAGAGAGAAGCTGAAGCATTATTGGGGCCGATACCCCCTGGAGATGTACGCATCCACAGAGATGCTTATGGCTGCTCTGCAGACGTGGGACTACAAGGGTATGGTCTTTGTCCCCACCATTGGTTTCTACGAGTTTGTTCCTGAGGAGGAGCACCTAAAATCGAAGAGGGACCGGAGCTATCGGCCGCGCACGGTGCTTCTGGACCAGGTCGAGGCGGGAAAGATTTATGAAATCGTGTTCACCAGCCTGCAGGGGGGACCCTTTGTCCGCTACCGGATCGGCGATTGGCTTGAGGTAACGGCGCTGCGCAATGAAGAGCTGAACATAAATCTGCCGCAAGTAGCCTTTTACGGCCGCTGCGATGACACTATCGATATCGGTGGTTTTTTCCGTTTCACCGAAAAAACGCTGTGGCAGGCGATAGAAAACTCGGGTATCGCTTACAATCTGTGGACGGCGCGCAAGGAGGTGCAGGGGAGTGATCCCCCTGTTCTTCATCTATACATAGAGTTGAAGCGGCAAGACAAGACTGCTGAGGAAGTCAGGATCGCCGTTCATCAAAGTTTGAAGGAAGCAAACAAGGAGTGGGCTGCGCACTGGGCTGATGTGGAGCAGACGCTCGGCTGGGAGCTATTGCGGGTAACCCTGCTGCCGGAAGGGGCGTTTGCCAGGTATCTATCGGAGCAGCAGGCTGCCGGGGCTGAGCTGGCTCACCTGAAGCCGCCGCAAATAAATGCCCGCGACGAGATCATAAGCAGGCTTTTAAAACCAAATTAGAGCACGTAAGTAAATAGGGTCTTTTTATGAATGTAGAAATTGGCACCATTATTCCTCTGGCCGCCTGCTTGGCCTATATTGTGCTCATCGCACTGGCGGCGAGGCAGGGCCTGCGTAGCAGGCTCAATCAGCTCTTTATCTGGTACGCCTTCTTGCTCATGATGTGGAGCCTTGGCTCCTTCATGATTCACGGCTATCCAATCAGTGTGGATCCCCTTTATTGGAATAGATTTTTAATTGTTAGCGCCGTTTTTGCCTCTGTGGCTATGTTTCATTTTGTGCTTGTCTTCCTGGGAAAATCCCAGCCACGATTGTGGCTTTCCCTGGGCTATGGCCTGTGCGCCGTATTTACCCTGCTTACCATTATGGGTTATACCGTGAAGAGTGCCTACTATGTTGACGGGAGGATGTATCAAGAGTTGGGGTTCGCTATGGTGGGTGCGGCACTCATCGCCTTTTCCTTCTC
>SOIC01000009.1 GCA_004377275.1 Dehalococcoidia bacterium | reverse complement strand
CTCCATTCCCAAAACCATATCCTCGATTTTCCCATATTTTGTGGAGAACTGTCCCGCAGCGCGTGTTGAAATCCATCCCCCAAGCGTGGAACAGTAGTGAGACTGGGGAATATTTCCCATTGAATAGCCCCTGTGATTCAGCTCCAGCTCGAGATTTGCGCCGATAATTCCTGCTTCAAACTCAGCAACGAGTGACGTTTCATCCAGGGAAATGAATCTATTCATTCTCTGAAGGTTCAAGATAGCGCTCCCATCTGTGGGGATAGCGCCGCCGAGCACACCTGAACCACCACCAAATGGCGTAATGTGAACCTTATATTCATTGGCATATTTCAGGATACCCTGTATTTCCTCATGATTCTGGGGAGAGATAACTACACAGGGGAGCGATGGCAAATTGCCATACTGGGAGAGGAATACTCCGTATAACCAGTAGTCAAGGCTGTAGGAAATGAGGTCGCATTCCCTCTCCGAGACATTTTCCTCTCCTACAATATATTTAACTTTTTCGATAAACTCAGAAGGCACCCCTTCTTTTTTTGACAGAAAAGTTTTTACGTTCATTGATGCCCCTCACTTTCCAAAGTATGCGATGTCAGAAGGCTGACATTTCCGAGGAACTGCGGACTATTCCCGATTCATGCTTAGGAGCTCTCTGAGCCCATAGGCTACCACTTTTCAGAAGTGGTAGCAAGCATATGCTCGCAGCATACCAGCTTCATGCTGTAGATCCGCATCTTGGCCAGGAGCCTCGTCACTCTGCCGTTTCATCGCTTCACCTGGCGCCACTCTAGGTGCGCCAGTTTATCTCCCTAACTTCCCTCTCTACCGGGCCAGCGGCGTGTTTGGGTTTGCACTTCGCAAAGCTGAGAAGCTAGCGTGGAGAAAGCGCTACAATAGCACAAGGCGCTCAGCAAGGCGGCAGGGTAGTGGAAGGGAGGTGGTTCAAATGGGCAACACCCGGATAGGCCACAAGGGAATCCGGGGGAGTGCATGGCTGAGCAAATCAGAGAATGCCAATGGGATGTCAAGGGACATCCTTGTATGAATCGGAATAAGCTCAGCCTGGCCTAGGGAATGATGGTAGACCTGGTGACCAGTCCCTTAGCCTGCTCCTCAAAGGCCTTGTTGATCTCCTCCAGAGGGTAGGAACGAGAGAGTATCTTGTCGAAGGGGTATTTATCCTTGGCTCGGCTCAGGAAGTCGAGGGCCTGCTTCAAGGCATAGGGCCCATATAGCATGACACCCACTATGCTCTTGTTTTCTGTCACTAGCTTGGAAGGGTCAGCCTCATAGGTCATTCCAAAATTTATGTTGCCCATCTCCAGGTAGCGTCCGCCATTGCCTAACATGTTTATGCCCTCAGGGATGACCTGGGGAAAGCCCACGAGTTCGGCGACCACATCAGCTCCCCAACCTCCAGTCAACTCCTTTACCCTTAGCGACCGTTCCATCGGGGTCTTAATCTCCCTTAAGTCGATCAATTCATCGGCGCCAAAGGCCTTTGCCAACTTCAGGCGCTCCTCGATACCATCAATGACGATGATCTTCTCTGCACCCATTTCCCTGGCTACAGCGGTTGCATATATGCCAAGGCCTCCTGCCCCCTGGATAGCGATACTCTCCCCGAAGCTGAACCCAACCCGCTCCAAGCCATAGATAACCTGGGAGAGAGCGCAGTTGGCAGGAGCTACCATCTCGTCAGTGAGGTCGTCAGGCACCTTAAAAACGGTGTGATTGGGACGCAGGTAGAAGTACTCGGCATAAACGCCCAAGAAGTGAGGAGGCTGCTCGCAGGTGCTCATATAAGTAATGGGGGCAATAGGGCAAGCACCGTCGTTTCCTTGTAGGCATGCCCGGCAACGCCCGCAGGGATAGAAATAGCGGTGAACCACCCGATCCCCCACCGCCAGGGGCTGTCCTGCCGAGTCGCTGAGAATACCCTCTCCCAGCTTGGCTACGGTGCCTATCATCTCGTGACCCAGGATTGCCGGTAGCGGTGCTCCTAGGGCAGCAAGGTCAATATCACCCCGCCACTGGTGAAGGTCTGAGCCACATATGTTGGCTCTTGACACCTTGATCAGGATGGCTCCTGGCTCAGGTTCAGGTACCGGATACTCCCTGATCTCCATGGGCTGTCCCAGTCCCGTATATACTGCTGCTCTACCCTTCTCAACCATTGGAAAGCCTCCTTTTTGCTCTCAAAGAGCGATTATTTTTACTAGAGATAGATTAAGGATTCTAGCCCTACTATTCAGCATATTCCCCCTTCCCTAGAGTATCGCCGGCCTCGCCTATATACAGGCTGGCTTGATTGCTCCAGGGTAAGTGTACAAGCATTGTACACGATTTTGAGAGGAAATTGCATACCAATTCTTTTCCCAATAAGAACTTGGTTGATACTGACCCAAAGAGGATTATGAGATTATTTCTATGCCGCTACGGTAATCCTTAACCGCTCGAACGGCCCTACGGTGTTACCAAGTTGCACAAGATAGCGTTTTGTTCAATGCGCGGTATCCGCCACATTGAACAAAGGTTTCCATACCCCGTCTCTCAGATCGCCCAGAGGTAAGCGTTACCAATGGGACAAAAATGCCCATTTTATGGAAACAAAAAGGGGAAATGAGCCTCTAATGGCAGGGGCAATAACATCATATGGAGTTTCATAAGGGAGATAAAGGCAAGCACAGAGATGGCTCATAAGGAGGCCCGTGAGGATAAGCTAGGGAGCACATATGGGCGAAAAATGAATACCAAGGTCGCATCTTGCCAAGAGGTCTGGCCCTGCGCCATTTGCTGCTTGCCTGTGTAGATCATATTGTGAAAGATGTGGGCAAGGAACCCGGTTTATCAAAAGCATGTCAGTATCTGCAATTACGCGCAGTGAGGCATAGCTGCCAGGAAATCAGCGCCAAAATGGGTTTTTCAAGGGAGCATGTGAGCCGACACTATCGGCGAAAAGCCCTTGAGCTTATGGTAAAGGCGTTTCTCTCTCGAGTTGAGAACAGTGAATAGCTTTTCTTAGAGATTATTAATAGCGAATCAGGGTGTCGAAATCGCTTTTTCTGAACCTCTATAGATATAAAGCAGATATAAAACTCTGAAACCCTAACTTCTGATTAAGGTGTCACGGGCTGTGTAACCAGAAGGGGATGCAATTGCTTGCCCATGGGTCTTTCCGCTTCATCAGTAAACTTACTATCCCCTAAACAGCCACTATTTACTTGAAGTTGATTTTCTAGAAGAGGTGCTATAATATGCCATTAGAGAACTTACAAGCGGATGAAAGAAAGTACCAAATTGGCAGAAAAAAAGGAATAAATGACTGTTATCGTTATGATCGAAGTACCCAAAGTAAGTCGCAATAAGTACGAGTATAATAGAAAAAAAGAGGGGGCATGTGAGTTAAGTACCGCATCAGAGCTAACCAATCACTACGCCAGGATATTCATGGTGACGTTGCTGTTTGTGATCTCCTTACTGCCTTAGGCTGGAGAAGTGGGCGGAGGAAATTAGGCAGCGGGGAGAATCTGCATTCGTCTGCCAGGACTCGTGATGGAGAAACCAAGTAAGCTAGTACCCTATTGGAGTGAAAATAGGTGAAAACCATTTAGCGGTTAGTCTACGGTAGACTATTCTAAGCGAATTTGATAAAAAGGCAATATCTAAGGAGTCCACTACCAGCAAGGAGCAGAGGAAGGAAGAAGACATGACAACAAAACGAATCTCTGAGGAGAAACACAAGATACTGACTAAAACCCTGCCGAGTATTCTCGACGAGATGGAAGAGAGCATCCGCCTAGCGACGGAAGCAGCTCGGCGGGCGGAGGAGGCAGCTAAGGCATCAAAAGAAGCGGCTGGAGCGGCGACCAAGGCATCCGGTGAGGCACGCAGTGCTGCGGAGACGGCGGCGCAAGAGGCTACCAGACAAGCCCGTGAAGCCCTTACCGAAGCGGCTAAAAAGGCTCACGAGGCGGCTGAGGAAGCGGGGAGGGTAGCCAAAGAAGCTGCTGCGGAAGCGACAAGTAAAGCACAAGAAATAGTCGCTGAAGTGAAGGATTTGGCTCTTGAGCTGGCTATGGTCATCAGGAATGCGAATATCCACAGCTCTGATGCGTTTGTTAAAGAAATTGATAAATTCAATGACAAGTGGTCGAAGTAAGTGATAAGTGTGGAAGCTGCTCCGAAGGACAGGGCGAAGGTAAAGAAATAATGCTGTATCTGGCTCCACGGTCAAATTAGACTGGGTTCGGATACTGGCGTCCTAAGTTTATGAGGCAAGAACAGCAAGTTCGAGCCGTGCAAGAAATGGGTCGAGGAGGTGAGTCCGATGGGATAGCATATTCGAAAAATAAAATTTAACCTGGTTACTAACCTGTATTTAATAATTGACCGCTTCCTTGGAAGCGGTGTTATGGTGACTAGTTGTGTTGAGTTAAAAATATGGTCTCACGATTAGTCAAATGCAAAATAATACATACTAAGGAGGGATAGGTTCATGGTTACTAGAGATTTTCGAGAGCCGGAAGTAGAAAATCCTATGGAGCCACCCAGGATAATGATAAAGCCGCTTCCTGAAATCTTGGACGAGATGGAAGGCAACATAGAAGCAGCTGCTGAAGCTGCCAGGAGAGCCGAAGAAGCGGCAAAGGCAGCTAGAGGAGCTGCTGGAGATGCTACCACAGCTTCTAAAGAAGCAGCCAAGAGGGCAGAGGAAGCTCGTAAGGCGGGAGAAACCGCCGCTGCGACAGCTACACAAGCAGCTGCTGAAGCAGCTGCCAAAGCTGAAGAGACAGCAAGGGCTGCAAGGCACGCGGCTGAAGCAGCAGTAAGAAAAGCTGAAGAGGCTGATAAAGGGGCTAGAGAGGCTGCTGAGGTGTTCAAGAAGGCGGCGGAAGCAGCTACTAAAACATCCAGAGAGGCGACTGAGGAAGCTACTAGGGAAGCAGAGGAGGCAATTAAGGCAGCTAGAGAAGCGTCAGCGGCAGCAAAGCGTGTATCTGAGGAAGCAGCCCAACGCGCTGAAGAAGCAAGTGCTCTGGCTAGAGAAGCGGCTGCTGCTGCGACTGTATCGGCTGACGAAGCCGCGCGGAGAGCTGAGGAAGTAGCTTTGAAGGCTGAGGAAACGGCAAGAGGTGCGATATACGCTGCCGAGGAGGCCACTAGAAAAGCAGAAGAGGTTGATCTGGCAGCCAGGGAATGGGCTGCGGCCACAACCAGAGCAGCTGAGGAGGCAGCTGCTAGAGCGGAAGAGATGGCAGTAGCAGCTAAAGAGGCGGTGGAAAAGGCCATCGAAGCAGCGAATGTCGCTGGCAAGCAGGCTGATGATAGCAGACAGGCAGCCAGGGCAGCACTGGCCGAACTCGCCAAACAAGTGACTGCAGAAACGGCTGCTCAAACTGACGAAGCGGGCAGGAATGCCAAGAGGGCGGCTGCAGCAGCTTTCCACGCAGCAGAAGAGGTGGACAGGAAAGCTGAATCAGCGGCCATGGTCGGGGAGGAAGCCATTGGGGCAGCTACCCAAGTATCGGGAAGAATTGCGGAGATGGCTGATGAGGCAGGTAAAGATGCCAAGAAAGCGGCGGTTGCCGGTTTTGTGACCGCTGACAAGATTCGCAAGAAAGCTGAGCTAGCTGATATAGCAGGGGATGAAGCCATCGAGGAAGCAGCTAAAGCCTTGCATAAACTGGTGAGCCGGGCAGGAGAGCTGGCCAAAGCTGCTGAAGAGGCAGGGCTTAAGGCAGAAGCAGCGGCCAGGCAAGCCAGGGAGGCAGCTGAGGCGGCAATGATAGCTGCTGGCGAAGAAGCTGCCGCCAAGGCTGAGGAAGTAAAGAAAGCAGCTGCAGAGGCAGTTTCAAGGGCAGAAGAAACCGCTAGAGGCGCTGGATACGTCGCTGAAGAAGCGGTAAAAAAGGCTAGCGAGGTAGAACTGGCAGCTAGAGAGACCGGCGCTTTGGTCGAAAAATCAGTTAAAGCAGATGTTGCCAAGATTGAACGGCTAGCTAGATTAGCCAAAAGGGATGTTGAGGAAGCAACTAAAGCTGCGATAGCTGTGGCAAAGCAATCAGACGAAAGTGCTAAAGTAGCCAGAGAGGCTCGTAACGAAGCAATAAAAAGTCCGACCATAGAGACAGCAAAGAAAGCTGATGAGGCAGGTAAAAAGGCGAAAAGGGCTGCTGCTGCTGCTTTCCATGTCGCTGGTGAGGTGGGCAGGAAAGCCGAGGCCGCGGCCGCAGCTGGGAAAGAAGCTGTTGAGGCGGCATTTAAAGTGTCAGGAAAAATTGCAGTGAGAGTTAATGAGGCAGGTATAGGGGCTAAAGAGGCCGCTACTGCTGGTTTCGAGGTTGCTGTGAATACTCGTAAGAGTGCCGAAGTAGCCGACCTAGCCGGTGATGAAGCTATTGAAGCAGCTGCTCAGGCCCTGCATTACATGGTGAGTCGGGCAGAAGAATTGGCCAAGGCGGCAATGGCGGCTGCTGATGCTGCTACGAAGGCATCGGAGGTGGCCAGGGAAGCTGCCGAGACAGCGGGAAAGATGTCGCAAAAGGTATCCGAGCGTGCTGAAGAAGCCGCCAGAGGTGCTAAATCCATCGCTGCCGAAGCCATAAGAAAAGCCGGCGACATGGCAGAGACGATGGAGAAAGCTCATCAGGATACAGTTGCCGAAGTGGGACGTTTTTCGGCTAAAGCAGAGGAAGGCCTAAGGCTTGCCAATGAGGCCTTGGAAAGACTAAAGGGCATTGCGAGTAGACTGCTCACTCAGTGGGAGGCTGTAGTGATCGTCCTAGCGATAACTCTAGCAGCAGCCATGCTTGGCGTGGCCTTGGCATCTATTGCAAGCCCGTAGCATATTGTTGGCCTACAAGGATACACGATAGCAGATACCGAATGTGCGGATGAGGCAACTTGACATGGAAGTCTTATGTTGGCTTCGGAGATGGTCAGTGAAAATGTAGCAAGTAACTTTTAAAGCAGACGCTAAACTAGGGTGTAGCGTGAACAAGCCTTTAGACGCAGAGAGTCTTGGGATTGCGTTCACACTGACCGCCGGTCACCTCACCCGATTTACGCATAACATAGACATCACACCCACATCACAGATATTGCAAAAAAGGCCATCAATTAATACAATATCAGTAGTCGAAAGTCTGGGTGGTGAGTCCTTAACTGGTAGAAATCCGGGAGTGATAAAGGCACCAAGTTAGGGTTTCAAAATCAGGGTTTTAGTCTCCTCCAAATACGAGGAATCCCCTCGATAACTTTTAATCAGGGTGTCGGCGGTTCGAATCTACCACCGCTCGCGACCACACAAAAGTCCAGATTGTTCACTCAGTCACAAAGTAGCGATTTGTTAGGGCCGAGAGGTATCCCTACCCTGAGCCACCCCAACTTGGTTGCGAGCTTGCGAAGCCTCATGTATCTTGTTCAGGCAGGATCCTCAGTTTGAGCTGATGGCATACGGCGGAGACGGAGGAATTGCAGCTATGATAGTGCTACAAACACTTGGCTGCCGTTACAGTTTGCTGTGAGTGGTCTACGTTACTCGACTCACTCAATCCCTCTTTTCCTGGTATATGGACCAGGTTCCGAGAGCCTTGGCGACAAGGCGCCCTTCGTGTTTTATTTCTGATTCCAAAGTAGCAATTCTTTTGCTTTTGTGAATAACCTTTGTATCGCAGGTAAGAGTGCCCGATACCACTGCCTTGAAGTAGACAATCTTGATCTCTATAGTTGAACAAAGCTCATCATCGTCTATGCAAGAAAGAAGAGCGGCACCCATGCCAGTGTCTGCCATGGTATATGTGACTCCGCCATGCAAAGCACGGTGGGGGTTTAGTAGCTTTGCATTAACTTCAAGCATACACTGACTGCATCCCTTCTCTACCCTGGTAAAGGCCAAACCTATTAAATCCCCGAACGGGTTAAATCCTTCTACATATAGAGGCATTTTCTTTGGCATCGAGGCTTCCTCCACATCAGGCAATATCGCTACCGCGTTGGGCTGGGGACTTCTTGCGGCAAATTTCCATGGTATTATAGCTATCGTATCATTGGCTATCGCCGTGGATAAAATTGAAGAAAGCCTTTTCCACCTTCGCTGCCTCGGCAGGAAGCGGGTTGATCCTCCCCAGGCTCAGGGCACACACGTATATCTTCGCCGTCTTCTCTGCCAACTCGCAGATGGTAAAAGCTTCCCTCATGTCTCTCCCCACGCTGACGGCGCCGTGATTTGCTAGTAGAACCGCGTTTCTGGGCCCCAGAGCCGAAATCACATTATCTACCAGATCTTGGGTGCCGGGAAGAGCATATTCGGCCACTTTTATCTCCCCGCCAATATAGGTAACCTGGTCGTCGAGAAAAGCAGGGATCTCCAGGGTGGAAACCGAAATGGCACTGCCGAAAACGGGGTGAGTGTGAATGATTGCATTTACCTTCTTACGCGCTTTGTAAATCCCGATATGCAACATCCTCTCTATAGAGATAGCGAGTTCTCCCTCAACGTTCTCTCCCTCGAAATCGGCTACTACTATATCATCGACATCGAGCGTATCGTAATAGCGCGCATTGGGCGTGATGGCCAGCAATTCTCGTCCGCTATGCTCCCCGAGACGCATGCTCACATTTCCCGAGGTGCCCACCACCAATCCCATATTGGCCATCTGCTGGGCGGCCTCAAGTACAGCTTTCTTTTCAGAGTTCCATTTGCTCATACCATTTTTCATTTAAATCCTCCAGACATTTGGCTGTGGTAAGCCATCTCCTGTAGCAATGGTTATATTCTTTAGCCCTCTGGGGATCTGGCTCAAATACTCTGGGTATGGGTCGCATGGCCTCCAACGCCTGCTCCAGGTTGTCATAGATGCCAGAGCCAACGGCAGCACACATGGATGTTCCCAAAGATGAGACTTGGGGCATCTCAAAGGAAGCCACTTCCATGCCAACTAAATCGGAGAGAATTTGCACCAGGCATCGGCTCTGCGCCAAACCGCCCCCAATGCTCATCCCCTTCATCCTCAGTTGGGATACCTCCTCCAACTGTGCACAGTTAGCTTTAAAAGCGAAGCAGAAATTCTCCAGCGCCGCCCTGATGAGATGTTTTCTCTCGATATTTGTCACACTGGGGGTAGTGGGGAAAATAAAGCCACCCAGGCTCGTTCTTAGACGGCTCATATCCATCACCATTGGTCCGATGAAGGCAAGCACACCTCCAGAACCAGGTGGCGCCTCCTGTGCCAAACTATCCATCCGGGCGTACATATCTGTATTCGACTCGCCGAAGATGAGCCCTTTTAGCCACCGATAGGCACCTCCCGATTCACCAGCGTTACTTTCCAGGATCCACCTTCCCACAATAACATGGCAGCCTGTCCAAAGCCTACATCCGGAATCGATAATAGGCTGTGCGGTCACCATTTGAATAGAGCCACTCCAGCCTGCCACAATCCCCACCTGCCCTTCATCTTTTACCCCCATGCCAAGTAAGCCACATTGGGTATCGGCACCACCTACGACAACCAATGTGCCAGGAGCCAGGCCCGTCTGCTCAGCGGCCGCTGCCGTTACCGTCCCAACGCAGGTACCAGCGGTGGTGATCTGGGGACAAATACCCTCAGGCAGCTCAAGCATTTCCATTAAATGGCCAGACCAATTCCGTTCACAAATGTCAATTAGGCCTATATCGCTGGCGCAGGTAACTTCGCCTATCCGCTCACCGGAAAGACGGTAAACGATCCAGTCGCTGATGGAAAGCACGGTGGCTATCCGCTCATAGGTATGGGGATGATTCGTCTTGAACCATCTCAACTTGGCGGGAGTGAAGAGAAAGGAGGGGGTATGACCGGTAACCTGGTAAACCTCATTGCCAAACTCGCTATCGATGGAGAAGCCTTCAGCTAGAGCCCTGAGGTCAATATTAGGCCCGGCATACAGCTCATGCCCATCCTTATCGAGAAAGACAACACCCTGCCTCTGGCTGGCAGAACTGACTGCGATTATTTCATCAGGGGATATCGCCGCGTTTTTGATGGCTTCCCCTATAAGTTGACAGATGATACCCCAAAACCTTGTGGCATCGAACTCCCGCCCCAGTGGGGCAACTTCAGCAGGCGTATCGTAGGTCCATTCCTGTTGCGAAAAAGACACCGGGTGACCTTGGAGGTCGGTAATCAGGACGTGGCCACCCGAAGAACCCGCATCAATGGCAAGAACGTATTTATCTGACAACCTTACCCCATGCTTGAGGATTGAGCAAGTTCTTGGGGCGCTCTCCCCTTAAAAATCTTTCAATGTCATCAGCTATCATCTGAGAATGGCGCTCCACGGTCTCATCTGTCGAGCCTCCAATGTGGGGGGTGAGGATTACGTTGTCTAGCTTCAGAAGCGGGTTGTCCGGCTGCACCGGCCAGGTTTCGTAGACGTCGAAGGCTGCTCCAGCGATGTGTCGTTCTTTTAGAGCCTGGACAATCGCTTCCCGATCAACGATGGCTGCACCAGCAGTATTAACCAAATAGGCGGTGGGCTTCATGGAAGCTATTCTTTGAGCACTGATCAGGCCCATGGTCTCAGGTAGAGATGGGCAGTGGAGAGTCACAAAATCCGATTGCGTAACCAGCTCATCTAGTCCTATCGGCCTGGCATCCATTCTTTTAATATCCTCGGGGTCGATATAGGGATCGGATACCATGATAGACGTCTCAAAGGCGGAGAGCATCTTGGCTACCTGTTGCCCAATAGCCCCAAAACCTACTATACCTATGGTCTTCCCGGATAGCTCAGTGCCGCGAAACGAAGAGTAGCAGACAGTTGGGTCGACCCATCCACCCGAGCTTACCATTTGATGTGCCGCAGGGATATTTCGCACCAGAGCCAGCATTAAACCTACCGTCAGCTCTGCCACAGCAGTGGCATTCCTGGCCGGAGTGTTAACTACCAGCACACCATGCTCGGTGGCCGCTTCTATATCGACATGGGTCACATTTCCCCTACAGGCTGCCACGAGCTTCAGTTTTCTGCCCCTCTCGAAAACCTGGCGAAAAACGAAGTCAGCCTCGATTACGACTATTTCTATATCCTGCCCTTGAATGCGGTCGATAAGCTCCTCTGCGGGAACCAGCCTCCTGGTATCCATCCAACTTTCGTAGATAACTTCCAGGCTTTGTCTCAGCCTTTCTAGAACGGATGGACAAAAAGGAGCTAGAATAAGTGCTTTCATACTATATCCCGCCAAGAAATTATAGCACAGGTTCTGGTAGGCATAAATATCATATCCTCGTCCAGTGATGGCGAATACTCTTCAGTACCTGGTTACGCGCAATGAGCGCTTCCCGATGAGCCTACATAACTCGTTTGAGGCAGGGGTTGGGGGAAATGCCGGGTATGCGACCACGCTTCGCAATAGGCTTTCCTTCGATTTCGTGGAGGTCGGCGGTGAAGTCGATGGGCTTGGCGCCGCTGATGTAGCTTCCCACGCCAAAGCCATCGACAGGAGCGCCATTTTCTAGAAAGTATCTGATCCGCTCCGGGTCAAGCCCCCCGCTGACAAAGATGTTCACTTTATTGAAGCCAGCCAGGTCGAGGTGGGCTCTAACCTCCTTGACTAGGTCGGCGGTAACTCGACCCCGCTCCGATGGTGTATCGAGGCGCACCCCTTGGAGACGCCCCTCAAGTGCCCGAGCAACGATGACGCTTTCCTCCACCTCATCCTTGAAGGTGTCGACAAGGGAGATGCGAGGTACCTCGGGGGGCATATGCTTGTCGAAGGCGAGGGTAGCCTGGGCGGTGTCACCTATGACCAGGATCAGGGCGTGGGGCATGGTCCCGGAGGTCTCTATGCCGGCAATTTTGGCGCCGGCGATGCTGGAGCAGCCGGTGCAGCCGCCGACGATGGCAGCGTAGTCCATTACCCCAGCCACCAAGGGGTGGACGTGGCGAACTCCGAAACTAATGATCGGGATCCCGTGAGCAGCCTCTACGCACTCTTTGGCCGCCGTGGCCCAGCCGGTACAGTGGGCCAGCATGCCCAACATAGTAGTCTCATGTAAGCCGTAGCTCTGGTAGGGCGCGGTTATCCGCAGCACTACCTCTTTTCTTTGACAGGGATCACCTTCAGCAAGCGCCCATACCTCACTACCCGCGGGCAGAACTCTGGAAAGCAGGGCCTTGACCTCCTCAATGCCGCAGAGGACTCCCGCCTTTGAGGGGAATATCTCCATTGTGGCTACAGGGTTGAGACCCTCGCGGTGTAAAATCTCCACGGATCGGGCGAAGTAGATATCGGCGGTCTCCCCGGAGAGGATGGCGTCGGTTGTCTCAAATTTGGCTTTTTCGCCCTTAGGCGCCTTTTGGGGACCAACCAGCTTGGCACCGAGGACTTTCTCCATATGCTCCAGGGCGAAGTGGTGTGCTCTTTCGTCGAAGGAGGCAACGCAGTCCGAGGGTACGTCCACCTGGTAGTCTCGACCCCTGGCATCAAATACCGTATGAAGGACACAGATATCTGTGACAACGCCACAGACTATCAGCTTCTCTGGGGCAAATGCCTTTAGCTTTTCCTCCAGGTCTGTTTCTAAGAAGCAACTGAAGCGTCTCTTGGGAATAACCTCTCCAGGACTTTTCGAAAAATTAGCAAGTTCGGGAATGACCTCTGTCTCTGCGGTTCCCGCGATACAATGAGGGGGAAACATGGCGAACTCTGGGTCATCAGGGGTATGATGGTCACAGAGGAAAAATACCCTGGAGCCCTTCTCTATCTCTTGCTCTAGAAGCCTCTGGATGTTGGGTATAATGCGGCGTGCCCGCTCACCTAAGTAGAGGGGATTGCCCTCCTCAAAGAAACCCCGCACCATATCGATTACCAGGACGGCATTAGGCATAGCTTCTAGGCTCCTCCAGTTTGATTAGACACAATCTTAATACATCTGAGAGAAAAGTCAATCCAACCTACTATTGCATGTGACCAGGGCGAAACCGCAGCCTCAAGAGCCCTTTCAGGTCGTCAAAGGCTGTTTTGGCGATGGAGACCCTGGTGTCGGGGTCCTCGATCCAGGCTACATGGATCTCTCTGATCTGGTAGCCCTTTTTCGCAGCGAGGATAAGCAGTTCGGTATCGAAGAACCACTCCTGATCCTGGATTAGGGGCACCAGCTCCTGGGCGGCTTTACTGCGCAATGCCTTGAAGCCGCACTGGGCGTCGGAGAATTTGGTTCTAAACATCGCCTTTATTATGAAATTGTAGCTTCTGGAGGTTAATTCGCGCTTGAAAGAGCGCTTCACTGATGAGCCCTTCAGCAGCCGGGAGCCGATGGCGATGTCATAGCCTTCCTCGATGGCCTGGATAAGCCTGGGGAAGGCGGCGAGTTCGGTTGATAGGTCGACATCCATATAGCTCACGATATCGGCGGTGCTCTCCAACCAAGCTTTGCGCAGCGCCCGGCCTCGCCCCTTTTCGTCGAGGTGTATAGCGGCGACATTGGGATGCTCCTGCGACAGGGCTTGTGCAACCTGCCATGTCTTGTCGGTGGAGGCGTTATCGGCAATGACGATTTGCCACTCTTGGGCCAGGTTTTCCTCCAGGAACTGGCTTAGGGTGTTTATGCTCCGGGCGAGGACATGCTCTTCATTATAGACCGGGATCACCACATCGACGGTAGGCATACTACCTCCCTCTTACTGCCCCATATGAGCCTTCTTTTAAGAAAATCGGTTTTCTTCAGAGCCGCCCCGATTTCTTAGAGTTGCAACCATAAAGTTCGCAAAAGGGGATCAATGCTTGAAGTGGCGCATGCCGGTGAACACCATAGCCATGTTGTACTCATTGGCGACCTTGATCGCGTCATCGTCCCTTTTTGATCCACCAGGCTCGATGATGGCGGTCACGCCTGCCTTGGCAGCAAGCTCCACGCCATCGGGGAAGGGGAAGAAGGCATCGGAGCCGAGGACACTTCCGGATGATCGGTTGCCGGCTTTTTTAAGGGCGATGGCTACGCTGTCCACCCTGCTTGGCTGACCGGCCCCCATCCCCAGAAGCTCGCAGCCTTTCACTAGGACAATAGCATTGGATTTTATATGCTTCACCGCACGCCAGGCAAATAAAAGGTCTTTTGTCTCCTCCTCGGTTGGTACGCGGTTGCTCATGGTTCGCATGGGCACATCGTCGGCGGTGAAATCGGCTGTCTGGGCGACGAATCCTCCGCCGCTCACCCGTCGGATCTCTAAAGCGGCCGTCTTTCCACCGACACCTGCTACTTTGAGAATTCGCATGGCACTCTTCTTTCTTAGCAGGGCAAGGGCATCATCCTCGAACTCGGGAGCGATGATGCCGTCGAAATGGGTCTTAGCGATCTCCTGGGCGGTAGCCATGTCTATCGTTTTATTGGAAGCAACGATGCCGCCAAAAGCGGATACAGGGTCGCCGGCAAGAGCCCTGCGATAAGCCTCGGCGAGGTCATCATGAGAGGCGAGCCCGCAGGGGTTGGTGTGCTTGATGATGGCGATGGTGGGGGCGGAAAAATCGCAGGCCGCACGCAGAGCACCATCGATGTCTAGGATATTATTGTAGGAGAGGGGGTTCCCGGAAAGCTGGATGGCGCTTGCGATGCCAGGTTCCCCTTTGCCAACGATCTCCTCTTTATAGAATGCAGCTTCCTGGTGAGGATTCTCGCCGTAGGATAAGTCTTGTATCTT
Source organism: Dehalococcoidia bacterium (assembly GCA_004377275.1). Lineage (GTDB taxonomy): Bacteria > Chloroflexota > Dehalococcoidia > E44-bin15 > E44-bin15 > E29-bin15. Next base: position 2,406 of record SOIC01000009.1, on the reverse strand, counting down.
AGTTAGGGCAATGGTCATCTCAGTGGGGAATAATTCATCTTTTAACCTCAGATAGCTTGAAATCGCTGTATCGTACGTGGCGACGTGCTGGAAGGCCTTCTGCGCTAATTTGCCTCGTTCTGAGATGTCTATTTCACCTGAACGCAGTTTCTCCAATATTGGAGCGTAGTCTTCGGGGTCGACCACCACAAGGACATGAGCGAAATTCTTGGCGGCGGCGCGGATCATCGTCGGCCCTCCGATGTCGATGTTCTCCAGTGCCTCCTTCAGGCTCACCCCTTCCCTGGTGACAGTCTGGACAAACGGATAAAGGTTGACAACTACCATGTCAATAGGCGTGATGCCTTGCTTTGCCAGTTGTGCCATATGGCTTTCGAGGTCTCTTCGGGCAAGAATGCCGCCGTGGACCGCGGGGTGAAGCGTCTTCACCCGGCCGTCGAGGATCTCGGGAAAATTGGTCATCTCTCCAATGCTACGCACGGGCACACCCGCCTCATCCAGCGCTTTTTTGGTGCCCCCGGTGCTATAGAGCTCTACCCCTAGTTCCTGCAGGCCGCGGGCGAAATCGACCAGGCCTGTTTTGTCCCAGACGCTTAAAATAGCGCGCACTACCACCTCCTAAATCATTATGAGAGTGTTCAATTGTCACTCTGAACCATAGTGAAAGTTCTTTAGATTCTTTGCTAAGAATAACACGTTGATCTTAAACAACCTGTATGATTGGCCGCTCTCTTTTTTCATGCTTGATCACCTCGCCGATCAGGCGAGCCTCTGGCATTGCTTTGGTTAGCCTCTTCACATTGCCGGGGTCACAAACTATCGCCATGCCAACCCCCATGTTGAACACGTGATACATCTCCTGTTCCTCGATATCGCCCTTTTGTTGAATCAAAAGGAAGATCGGTGGGACTTCCCAAGCCCCCCGCTCGATTGTAGCTGCCAGGCCCTGGGGAAGGATGCGGGGGAGGTTTCCCGGGATGCCCCCTCCGGTGATATGGGCGAGCCCCTTGATTTGAGGAAGCAGTGGCTTGAGAACGGGATAGTAGCAGCGATGGGGCTCCAGGAGCTCCCCTGCCAGAGTGCGACCGAGCTCAGGATAAAACGTGTTTAATGTTGAACGTTCAGCGTTAAATACCTTCCGCACCAGGGAATAGCCATTGGTATGGAGGCCGCTTGAGGGTAGCCCGATAATGGTATCACCAGCCTTTATCGAACTTCCATCGATGACGCTTCTCTTTTCTACCACGCCAACGATGAACCCCACCAGGTCGTATTCCCCCTGGGGGTACAGGCCGGGCATCTCAGCGGTCTCGCCGCCGATGAGGGCGCAGCCTACCTCGCTCAAGGCATGAGCCATCCCTTGGATAATGCTTTTCAGGGTTTTCGGGACAAGCTTGGCCATGGCGATATAGTCGTGGAAGAAGAGGGGAGAGGCGCCGCAGGTGAGGATGTCGTTTACGCAGTGGTTCACCAGGTCGGTGCCTATAGTGTCATGTTTATTGAGGGCACAGGCAATCTTCAGCTTGGTGCCCACCCCGTCGGTGCTGGAGACGATAACCGGTTGCTTATAGCCCTTCAGCTCAAAGAGACCTCCAAAAAAACCGAGGTCGCTGAGCACCTCGGGTGTGAAGGTGGCCCGCGCCTGTCTGCGCGCATCCTTCAGCATTCTATCGGCAGCATCGATGTCAACGCCGGCATCGCGATAGGTTCCTCTCTTGGCACTCAAGCATCACTCCTTGAGAGGCTCCAAAGCCAGCTTATCCATACCCAGCTGCACCGGCACGGGGTAGTCGCCGGTGAAACAGGCGAGGCAAAAGAGTTCCCTGGGTAGCCCAACCGCATCGATGAGCCCTTCCACGCTCATATAGCCAAGAGTATCAGCGCCGATGAACTGGGCAACCTCGGGGACCTCTTTGTAGGCGGCGATGAGTTCCCAACTGCTGGCCATATCCACCCCAAGGAAGCAGGGGTGGCGAATTGGAGGGGCGCAGATACGCATGTGCACCTCCTTGACGCCAGCCCGCCTGAGTAAAGCGATCACCCGCGGCGTGGTAGTGCCCCGGACGATGCTATCATCGACCAGGATCACACTCTTCCCCTCCAGTCTCTCTGGCATTGGATTGAACTTGAGTTTTACGCCAAGCTCCCTGATTCGCTGGTCGGGCTCGATAAAGGTTCGCCCCACATACCGATTCTTAAGCAGTCCCTCGGTAAAGGGGATGCCTGACTCTTGGGAGTAGCCAATGCCGGCGGTGGTCGCCGAGTCAGGGACGCCAATCACCAGGTCAGCAGCCACCGGATGCTCCCGGGCAAGGCCGGCCCCCATCGCTTCCCTTGCCGAATAGACACGGCGCCCGGCGATCATGCTATCGGGTCGGGCGAAGTAGATATATTCGAAGATGCACA
>SOIC01000012.1 GCA_004377275.1 Dehalococcoidia bacterium | reverse complement strand
CTCAAACATTATGTCAATTGGTGCTTCCTTGCCGGTCCACATCTCGAAGGACATCGCACCTTGATAGACGAGCATGGCAAGCCCGCTCAGGGTGCGCGCCCCGGCCTTTTTTGCATCAGCGAGTAGCGGCGTCTCGAGAGGGTTATAAACCACATCATAGACCAGAGCCCCCTTCGGGATAAGCCCCACATCCAACGGTGATTTGCCCTCAGTATTGCTGTGCTTCATCCCTACCGGGGTGCAGTTGACTAACAGGTCGCATCCTAATACCGTCTTCTCAAACAGCGGTTCATCAGACGAGAGCACCTTTATTTCAGGGATGGGGTGCATCTTAAAATCCAGCGAGGCAACTCCTCCCACATCCTTGGCGTCGACGCAGCTCCTGGGTGGAGGCCCCTGGGTGCGAGCTAGGATTCGCTCAAGGTCTGATGCCAGCCCGTGCGCTCGCTCCGCAATAATGTCTGTAATAAAGAGCGACTTCACCCCTGCCCTTGCCAGGGCAAAACCTGCCGCGCGTGCCACCCCTCCGGCGCCGACAAGCACCGCCCTCTTGCCCGCCGGGTCGAAGCCTCCCTCTTTTCGTAAAGCCCTCAAAAAGCCGCCGGCATCTGTGTTGTAGCCGATCAGTCGGCCCCCTCGATTCACTATGGTGTTCACCGCCCCGATCTCTAGGGCGAGGTCATCGAGCTCGTCCATTGAGGGCATCACCGCCTCCTTGTGGGGCACGGTGACATTAGCTCCCAGGGTTTCGGGCCGGCGCAACCGCTCCACGACAGCTCCTAATTCCGATGGTTCCGTCTCCCACAACTCGTAGCGTATGTCGAGCTTGTAGTGGTCGAAAGCAGCCTGCTGCATCGCTGGAGATATGGAATGCCCTACGGGGTAGCCGATGAGGCCCGCATACTTCGTCATCCATTTATCCCATCCAGGTAAGCCTGCAAAATAATTGCCGCCGCCATCGCATCGCGCTTCCCTTTCCTCTTCTCCCGTTTCATGCCGGTATCCAGGAGCAGGCGCTCTGCGGCGACGGTGGATAAGCGCTCATCCCAGGTATCCACCGGAATATCGACATGCCGAGCAAGGGCTCCAGAGAAAGCGAGGACCTTTTCTGCCTGCCTGCCAATGCTGCCGTTCATTGAGAGGGGAAGTCCGACCACGATACGCTCCGCTCCGTGCTCCCTGGCCAGGGCGAGGAGCTTTTCCATGTCTGCCTCTTCCCCTGCCCTATCGACCACAGTGAGGGGGATGGCGAGGAGCCCATCGGCGAAGGCCACCCCGATTCGCTTATCGCCAACATCAAGTCCCAGAATCGCCATGTTTTACCACCAAATCTCTCACCTTGCTCAGGGCGTCATCGAGCTTGTCGATGTCCTTGCCCCCGGCCTGCCCTGTCTCCGCCCTGCCACCACCGCGGCCACCGGCGACCTGGGCCACCTGCTTCACAATCTCGCCAGCGTGCAGCCCTCTTTTGACCAGGTCCGGGGTGAGCATCGCCACAAAGTTGGCCTGATCGTCATAGACTGCTCCCAGGACAACCAGTACACTCTTCAGGCGCTCTTTAATCAGGTCGCCTGTATGGCGCAAAGCTTCCATATTTGAGGCGGGTACCCGTGCAGTGAGCACCGGGATTCCATTTATCGAGAGCACCTCGCCAAGCAGCGAGTCCACGGTCTTCTTTAGGAGCTCTCGCTCCAGGGCGAGGGCTCTTTTTCGCTCGGCATCGATTTCGGTGTGGAG
>SOIC01000187.1 GCA_004377275.1 Dehalococcoidia bacterium | reverse complement strand
AGAGTCGTTCGGCAGGGGAGCAATGACCAACCACTGGATCGATATCAGGAACTCCGATTGCATCATGATTATCGGCTCCAATGCGGCGGAGAACCACCCCATATCATTTAAGTGGGTGACCAGGGCAAAGGAGCGCGGGGCAAAGCTCATCAGCGTCGACCCGCGTTTTACCCGCACCTCATCTAAGGCCGATATTTATGCACCGATGAGGTCAGGCACCGATATTACCTTCATCGGCGGCATGATAAGGTACGTCCTGAATGATATGCAGAGTCTATCACCGGCAGCGCGCGCCGAGAAGTACAACATGACCTATGTGACGCAGTACACCAACGCTGCTCTCATCATCAATGATGACTTTAAGGGGCCGGCCGACACCGGTACCGGGCTATTCAGCGGATATACCCCTAGCAATGGCAGCGGTGCGCACAACCTCGGTAAATACGATAAAGCAACTTGGAAGTACGCCGACACCAAAACCCCAGCGTCAGACCAGGCTCTGGTCAACAATACTTGGACCAATTGGGATGATCTGGACCCCAAGTGCGTGCTCAGGCTGATGTGGGAACACTTCTCACGCTACACGCCAGAAAAGGTTGAGGAAATCACTGGATGCTCCCAGGAGAAGTTCCTCGAGGTCGCTGAGACCTATATAGAGTCGGGGAAACCGGGCAAGGCCGGCACCATAATGTATGCCATGGGCACCACACAGCATACCTACGGTACGCAGAATATCAGGGGCTATGCCATCCTTCAGCTCCTCTTGGGCAACATCGGCGTAGCCGGCGGCGGCATCAATGCCCTGAGGGGAACATCCAACGTGCAGGGTTCCACCGACATGTGTCTCCTGGAGCACATCCTGCCCGGGTATCTGTCGATGGTGAGCCACACGGACCAGACCCTTGATGACTATATCGCCAGGGCCAAGGGTGCAAAGGATTTCATCACGCCCCAGGGTCTGGCAGGCGATAAGACAGCCAGTTGGTGGTGGTACAATGATGACGACCCCAACTACAAGAAGTACATGGTCAGCCTGCTTAAGGCGTTTTGGGGAGATAACGCGACAGCGGCCAATAACTTCGCCTTCAACTATATACCCAAGAAGACGTCAGGTGGCCATAACCTTACTCACATAGGTGCTTTCGAGGCGATGGCTGAGGGGATAGTTAAAGGCGTAATGTGCTGGGGGCAAAACCCGGCAGTAGGCGGCCCCGATTCCGAGGGCGAGCGCAAGGCCCTGGAGAAACTCGACTGGCTGCTGGTCACCGACCTGTTTGAGACGGAGACAGCGGCCTTCTGGTACAGGGACGGGGCCAATCCTGCAAGCATAAATACGGAGGTATTCCTGCTACCTGCAGCTTGCTCCTACGAAAAGCAGGGTAGTATTTCCAACAGCGGTCGCTGGGCGCAATGGCGATGGAAGGCTATCGACCCCGTAGGAGACGCCAAACCTGACCTCGCGATCGTAGATATGCTTGCGCTCAAGCTCAAGGAATTATATGCCAGCGAGGGCGGCGCATATCCGGAGCCCATAACCAAGCTTCACTGGGACTATCACACCACCGGTGAGTATGCCGACGAGGCTGACCCCAATGTGGTGGCCAAAGAGATCAACGGGTACTATTGGGATGACCCAGATAAGAAGGTTGTTAAGAACTTCGTAGGGCTCAAGAGTGATGGGTCCACCTGTTCAGGCAACTGGCTCTACTGCGGCATGTTTAACTTAGACGGCACCAATAAAGCCAAGGAGCATGACCCGGTGGACAAGAGCATTAACCAGATTGGCCTGTACTCCGGGTGGACATGGTGCTGGCCTATCAACCGGCGCATCATCTACAACCGGGCTTCTGTGGACCTCGACGGCCAACCCTGGGACAGCGAGCACCCGGTCATTTCCTATAATGGCGGGTGGAACGGCGATGTACCTGACGGCGGATGGCCGCCAATAAACCTCGCTGATAAGGGCTCCAAGTTCCTTCCATTCATCATGCACCGTGAAGGCGTGGGCAAGATATGGGGGCCCGGCAGAGCCGAGGGTCCTCTGCCCGAGGCCTACGAGCCGTGGGAAAGCCCGTTGAGCCAGAACCTTATGACAGGTGTTAGCAATAACGGAGGCAGAGGTACGCCGGGATTCAATGATCCCGCCTGCTACGTCGGCGAGCTGAAGATGAACGGCGAGATCTGGAATAAGAGGGGAACACCTAGCGAATACCCCTATGTTGGCATGACCTACAGGCTGACGGAGCACTGGCAGGCAGGTCAGATGACCCGTAACCTCCCTTGGCTCGTCGAGCTCCAGCCCCAGCCTATAGCGGAGCTGGGCGAAGAGCTGGCAGCCGACAAGGGAATCAAGAGCGGTGACATAGTCAGGGTGAGCACGGCCAGAGGCTCCGTCGATGCGGTGGCTATCGTAACGGAGCGGTTCCAGAGATTAACCATCGGGGGAAAGCAAGTTGACCATGTGGGTGTCCCCTGGCACTGGGGCTACGTGGGACTTTCCAAAGGCATCAGCCCTAATGGCAGCAGTGGTAACGTTCTTACCCCACACGTAGGAGATGCCAACACCACTATACCGGAATACAAGACATTCCTGTGCAATATAGAGAAAGTATAGCTGAAACGGAAGGAGTAATATGGCCGGCAAAGCGATTCTATACGATGCGACCAAGTGCACTGCCTGCCGCGCTTGCCAAGTGGCTTGCAAGCAGTGGAATGAGCTAACAGCTGAGGTCACTACCAACCGCGGAACGTATGAGAACCCCCCTGACCTCTCTTGGGATACCTGGATAAAAATGGAGTTTCGTGAGGTTGGAAATAACGGGAACTTTCGCTGGCTGTTCACCAGACGATCCTGCATGCACTGCACCGATGCCGCTTGCGTTACCGTCTGTCCCACCAAAGCTCTTTATTACCATGAGATGGGCTTTGTCGCCTACGATAAGGATAAGTGCAGCGGCTGCGGCTACTGCGTGGAAGCCTGCCCATTCGATGTGCCGCGGAGCAGTAGCGGAGCCATAACCGGCATACGCACAATTAACAAGTGCACCCTCTGCCAGGATCGTGTAACCAATGAGCTGGAGCCGGCCTGCGTCAAAACCTGTCCCACAGGGGCACTGATGTATGGTGATCGCGCCGCGCTGCTGGCGGAGGGAAAGGAAAGGGTAGCCAGCCTGGGTGGTAGTGCCACCCTCTATGGGGAGAATCAACTGGGAGGGTTGCATGTACTGTATGTCCTCGATGATACACCCGCTGTCTATGGACTCCCGGTGGATCCACAGGTGCCTGTCTCCGCAACTGCATGGCAGGATATTCTCCAGCCTGTGGGTTGGGGCGTGGCCGGCCTCGCTGCAATGGGGCTGGGGTTGAACTACGTTATTGCCAAGAGAAAGATAAAGATCGAAAGCGAGGGCAAGTGATATGACAACGGCCAAAGGCAAAGCAAAATCGACTCCCATTTCCCATGCTATCTTCGGGGCTCCGCCAGCTCCAGGGGAGGAGCAGGTAGAGCGCTACTCGAGACCGGTTCGCATACTCCACTGGGTAAACGCGGTTGCATGGATAGTGCTGTTCATTACCGGTTTTTTCTTCTTTGTGCCACAGTTTGGAGCCGCTGCTGCCGGTGGGGTGAGCGGGCTATTGCACCGCATCGCCGCTGTGCTCATGGTTGGCTGGGCTGTCCTCTATTTCTTCGGTAGCCCCAAAGCTGCCCTTAGAGGGATAGGAGAGGCTTTCAAATGGGGGGCGGGTGATATAAAATGGTTGAAGGCAGCCCCTGCCTACTACATGCTGGGTGAGGAGGAAAAGATGCCACCCCAGGATCACATGAACACCGGACAGAAACTGTGGTGGTTGTTTGTTATTGGTGCAGGGTCGTTAATGATTATTACCGGGGCATTGATGTGGTTTTTCAAGGGCATCATCTCTGCCGACGCCTTTATGTGGAGTGCCTTTCTCCACGACGTTGGCTTCATCGCCTTGCTCAGTTTCGCCTTAGTTCACGTTTACCTATCCGTTTTCCACCCCAAAATGCGCGGGGTCTTTTGGGCCATGTGGAGGGGGACGGTCTCTGCCAGATACGCCGAGTCGCACCACAAGAAATGGTATGACAAGATCAAGAAGAGTTAATAAATTCCGCAGGGTATAAAGTAAGGCCAAACCAGATATAAGATGCTAAAAGACTCAATCGCTTGCGGCGGTTGAGTCTTTTTATTACTCTATCAAACGGGCGATATACCCTTGAAAGGTATAGACCAAGCATGGTATGATAAAAAGCCGTATGAGTAGAGAGATCGATAACAAAGTACTCGATAGACTGGACGCATGGGAGAAGGACTCCCCCCCCGGCCCTATTGAACTTTACATTCGATTGATGCGTATTCAGACAGAGGCCAAATCGCATGTCACGATTCAAAAGACTCAACTGTCACCGAAGGTTATCGCTGAGCGGTTGAGCCGCTACACGCCGCTGCTGACCTTCGACGACTTGGACCTAGACTGGCCCGAAATCAAGAACCTATTCAGGGAAGCGCTCTCGGTAATCAGCGAGTACTCCGATTCGGTGGATCCACAGCGAGACATCCCCTTAAAAGACATTACCAGGGCGTGGTTTGAAGGAAAGCCGTTACCAAAGCTGGGCATAGATGAGGATACATTGCTCGTTGCCCTTCATACCGCTCTGAAGCCCTTCTTAGCCGCACACGCTGATGCGTTCTTGCTAGAAGTTAAGCAGGAGAGATGGCGGCGGGGGTATTGCCCGATATGCGGTAGCAGGCCAAACTTTGCCTTCCTCTCGAAAGAGCAGGAAGGGGCCAGGTGGCTAATCTGTGCTCGCTGTGATGCCGAGTGGCTCTTTCAGCGGTTGAAATGTCCTTTCTGCGGCCTCGAGGAGCAGAAGAGCCTGGCCTACTTTACCGATGATAAGGGGATATATAGGGTCTATGTTTGTGAACAGTGTAAGGGCTATCTTAAGGCTATTGATCTGCGACAGGCAGAACCCGAGGTGCTATTGTCTTTGGAATGGATAGCTACCCTGGACTTGGATAGGCAGGCATGCGAGTTGGGGTATACCGCTGGGGATTTAAATCCGGCAAAGCGGACATAGATTTTGGGAATTGGTCTTAGGTCAGTATTGCCGGATTTAATGTCATTACGAGATACGAAGTGCCGAATCAATCTCAGGGATGGAGTATAGGGGAACAACAATGGAAGTGCTTCGGTTCACTCGCAATGACAGGGACAGCTTGATCGGATGCAATAGGAATGGGTAAGAGGGCCACCGAAGGCTCTGGAGGAGGGGAGTATGCCACTGCATGGATGGGAGTTCCTGATCATAGTGGTGGTCGTGTTGATCGTCTTCGGGGTGGGGAAGCTGCCCCAGACACTGGGATCTCTTGGCAAGGGTGTCCGCAGCTTCCGTAAGGCGGCGGCGGGTGAGGAAATGGACATAGGCTTGTCGGAACCCAAGAAAGAAAAGGATACATCCGATCTGGCCTCCACCTCAAGCTAAGGCCAGGTTAATTATCTCCGACCAGAAGCCTCATTTTTACCAAGGGGTTATTTCTAAGCAGTTGAGCCTTGCCACTCGTCACTGACCCCCAATGAGCTGGGGAAGGCTAGACAGCTTGTGTCAAGAGACGCAATCCTATAGCTAGCAAGTGTTACGCCTCAGTGGGTTCACGGAGCCCTTTCCTTTGCAGCAAATGGCCAGAGTATGGTATGATTATTAAGGCAGGG
>SOIC01000011.1 GCA_004377275.1 Dehalococcoidia bacterium | reverse complement strand
TGGTTTACTCAGACCGTTTAGGAGATAGCCTGGATGAAGATTGTTTACCACCCTGAATATGAACAGGTCTACAGCAGTGACCCTGCGGCCGCAGCAGGGCGGATGGAGAGCATCCTGAAGATGGTTTCACCCCATTATGAGGTTGTCGCGGCCGAACCGGCAGCGCACGATGATGTATCACTGGTTCATTCTGATGAACACATAGGATATATTCAGAGGCATGGCCTGACCTATGAAATCGCTTTGCTAGCAGCAGGAGGAGCTATTAAGGCAGCGGAGCTGGCAATAGGTGGCGAACCTGCCTTCGGGCTGATAAGACCCCCGGGCCATCACGCAAGCCAAAACCATTGCTGGGGGTTCTGCTTCTTAAACAACGTGGCCATATCTATAGCCAGGTTGAAAAAGGAAGGCAAAATCGGAACGGCAGTGATACTGGACATAGACCTTCATTTTGGAGACGGAACAGCTAGTATCTTTCAGGGCGTGCCCGAGGTAGCCTACTTCCATCCCCAGGGTAGAGATAGCCAGGAATTTATAGACACCATTTCGCATTTCCTGGCCCGTGCAGAGGCAGATGTAGTGGCAGTTTCAGCTGGTTTCGACCGGCACGAGCATGACTGGGGTGGTATGCTCAAGACCGAGGACTACCAGACCATCGGTGAGCTGGTAAAGGGATTTGCCCAAAGAGTATGCCGTGGGAGAAGGTACGGAGTGCTGGAGGGTGGCTACAACCACGATGTCCTGGGAATGAATGTCAAGGCCTTGCTAGAGGGGATGAGCTAGTAGTGGCATCAGCTTGACTACTCAATAAAGAGTCGTATCTAGTGCTGAGAGAATGAGAGAGGTAATAACAGAGTTTCACAGTGGAGCTCTTTCCCTTGAGGGAATATTACGCATACCTGAAGGAAGGGGACCTTTCCCGGCAGTAATTGTTTGTCATCCTCATCCCCTATATGGTGGCAGTATGGATAACAATGTGGTTGATTGCCTGTGCAGCGTACTTATTGAAGAATCGCTTATCTCATTCAAGTTCAACTTTCGTGGTGTAGGTAGAAGCCAAGGAGTGTTTAGCGAGGGAGTAGGCGAGCAAGATGATGTGAACAATGCTACTTCCTTTATAACTACGCTGAGCGAAGTCGATTCCGATTGCATAGGACTCATCGGCTATTCAGCTGGTGCTGCCTTCGCTTTGCCTGTTGGCTGTAAGGATGCTCGGATTAAGGCTCTGGCTGCCATCTCGCCTCCGCTTTCTATGTATGATTTTGAGTTTCTGAGACACTGCCTGAAGCCGCAAATACTAATCTCTGGAAGCGAGGACGCCTTTACGCCCATTGGTCGCTTCATTGAATTTTGCCAAAATCTTCCCGGGCCCAAGGAGTATGATTGTATTCAAGGAGCTGACCATTTTTGGTGGGGATATGAATCCGGTCTCGCTAAGAAAACCACTGCCTTCTTTACGAAAACGCTGAAACGCTGACGAAGATACCCAACAAAAAACTACATCTCCTAACTTTTCAAGAAGCTGGTGCTCCCTCAAAGCTGTTGCGCTCTGTTTTAGCTACAATATCGGCACTACCAGGCAGGGATCCCCCTGTTTTCCTAACTGGAGCGGGTGATGGGATTCGAACCCACGACCCCTTGCTTGAGAATTACCGAGGGAGTTTTTCATATCTGGAGGAGAGTAAAACCCCAATTTCAATACCTTAGACTTGGTGCCCTTCTCGCTCCTTAATGTTGACCCAGTCAAGGAGTCATCACCAAGACCCTCGACCTATGCTATGGTGGCGTTTGGGGCCTTTTTTGCAATATCTGTGATGTGGGTGTGATGTCTGTGTGATGCACGCCTGATGTGCTGATATTGCAGGGCTTGTCAGACGGGGTTCGAACCCGCGGCTAACAAAGCCACCAGTGTTACTTCAGCATTGAGAGGAGCTCGAAGGAGTTCGGCATAGCCTTTCCCAGCAACTTTTTTCCCATCCAAATAACCTGATATAGTCGTACTTCCCTCCCAGAATGCGAAGTTGGTTTCTGGAAGGACATCGAACATTCGAATCTCTTGCTCAGAATATTTAGCTCTGATCTCTAAATCCAGACCACGAGTCTTTTCCTTGACCCGCCATAAGATGCCATATTTGTTTCCACTTTGCCTGGAAACCCAGGAGTCCAGCTTTTCAAACGCAATATCTTGGCCGTGGTAGATTAAATTGTCAGCGGACATAATCGTGATACCCCGGGACTTGACCGTTTCATCGGGTTTGACGATCTGCCAGAAAATGATTTCTGTATCATCGTCCAACTGCGCGCAGAACCAATCCCAGCCCGGCATACCCATCGCATTCATCCATTGATGATCCATCCAGCCAGTACCCTTTACATCTACCTTCCTTCCCGACAATTCTATTTGCCCCTCAACTTGAAGGCGGGTGAGAGAGTAGTAATATGAATTACCCTCGGTCCATTCAACCAGGCCGTCTCCACCTACCAAGAGTGGTGGCTTTTTAGAACTTATATTCAAATTGAGACCTATGTTATTGCCACGGGATTCGAGGCCATAAGAGAGTGCGTTTTGGTCACTCCTGAACCAGTGATCACTATCACCCCAGCGTAGGTTTAACATCCCTTGGGCAAAGTCTCTGGTGGAGAAGGATATCTCCTGGTGAAAACGCTGCTCTTCTGGGTCTGAAAGCGCGACTATCTTGAGTCCGGGAGCGAAGTAAGCTGTCACTGCTTCGTATTCCCTACCCTTGGAATCAGTAAGGCTGAAATTCCCATACCACCATTCGATCAGGGCGTCAGGGTGAGCTCCCTCATCCTGCGGGAAGTGAATTCTTGGAGAACCAATAGGTAAAGATTTCTCATGTATCTTCATCATTTCCTCCATCCTTTATTCAGAATCTTGCCACTTCACTAAGCAGGCTATTTCAGTCTTTTGCCTTCTGTCAGCATCTCAATCATTTTATGAATTCGCCTTGATCTTGTTTTTCCTTCTTTGCCTCTTGCATGCAGTCCAGGCATTCCTTCTTGCGCGAATAAGAGATCTTCTCAAACGTTTCGGCTTCAAGCCGATGACTCTTTTATGTTCTCTCCAGGCCTCTTCATAATTATACCATGCTTGCCTATTAAAAATAGATGGTGCAAGAATTAGTTATCAGGTACATGAATGTTTGTCGCCTAAGTTCAGACTGTGGGTATAAAGATCGGTTCTATTCTCCGAATTCCTCGCTACGGTGCTTTGCTAATCAAATAAGTGGCAGTTTTCTGGGATTTTATTTGATATTTGCGGAAAGTAGGGGTATATGTCGCTGCACTTTAACTGATTGAGCGATTTGGCACTTCTTTAAGATATCCCTTCCAGCCTTTGCAGCTCATTTTGCGTTCTGCGCAGCCAATAGCCAGGCTGGAATACGGTGATATTGATTAAAGTATAGACGATCTCGTCGAAAAAATATCAAATTATTCCATTTCATTTACAATCTTGCGATTGCCTGATAGAATTTACCGAAAACCGCAGGCGGCGAGTTGATCCCCAATATAGGAGCGCTTGCCTCGACACTTTCAAGATCGGCGATGTCACTGTCGAGCTGATCGCAATCAAGGAGAGAGGAATACCTATTACAGAAAGGAGCATAATGGCAGTTGATCACGACAAGAATGTAAAGAAAGGAACCTGTCCGGTTTGTGGTGCGGCATGTTTTATCAAGGCGCATGTTACCAAGGGCAAAATCACAAAAGTCGAGCCTGACCAGGAGACTTTGATGGGCTGGCTGTGTGAGCGGGGAGTAAACGCGATTGACTACCATTATCACAAGCAACGTCTCAACTACCCGCTTAAAAGAACCGGCGCTAGGGGTGAGGCGAAGTGGGAGCGAATTAGCTGGGAACAGGCGATGGATGAGATCGCGGCCAAGCTGGACACCATCCGCGACCAGTATGGCCCGGAGGCGGTGTTAGTCCTGGGGGGTTCTCCCCACGGTCCTGGCGACGCCGCAGCCTGGAAGTGGTGCAACCGATGGGGTACGCCGAACTTCTTTCACCTGGGTAAAAACTGTGGGGAAGCCGAGTTTCCCATAGAATGCGCAATGTATGGCTATGACACACTGGCTGGCTGGACAACGTTCCTAGACCCCAATAAAACCGGGGCGGCCATTATTTGGGGGGCGAATATGCACCAATCGGAGCCCAGGCTTTGGATGGGGTACAGTATATCAAAGAAAATGGGGGTGAAGCTGATAGTAGTAGATCCCAGGCCGACGGAATGTGCGAAAGAGGCGGATATCTGGCTCCAACTACGGCCGGGGACCGATGGAGCCCTGGCATTGGGCATGTTGAACGTGATCATAAATGAAGGTATCTACGATAAGGAGTTTGTGGAGAAATGGTGTCTGGGCTTCGAGGAGCTGAAGGCTTTGGTCCAGCGGTATCCGCCGGAAAAGGTCGCACAAGTCACAGGGGTTCCGGCTGAGCAGATCATTGAAGCGGCCAGGGTCTTTGCTAATGCGCCTGCCGGGGTCATTACTTGGGGCGTCGCCACTTGCCACCTGGGTAATGGGGCAGGACTCAGCTCCGTGCTGGGCAAGTGCTGGCTGCGAGCCATAACCGGAAACCTGGATAAGGAAGGGGGCTGCCGGTTAAGCGACTGGCCCGAGTACACCGCTTTTCTCGATGAGCTCAACTGGGACTACCAGATCAATCATCCCTTGAGAACGCGGGACAATGTGAGCGCAGACCGCTGGCCTCTCACCTCAGTAAAAGGCCTTGCACTATACAAGGAGGCTATGAAGAAGGTTTACCCCAAGGGATGGGGAGCACAGCAGTACTTTATTTTTCCCGGTCCTTACGCTGTATGGGAAGCCATCCTGAAGGGAAACCCCTATCCCATCAAGGCGGTATTTGATCAGGGAACCAATACCCTGTGCTCCACAGGCAACAGTAAGCATGCATATCAGGCCTTCAAGAGTGACAATCTTGAACTGCATGTCTCTATGGATCACTTCCTTACTCCCACCGGGGCACTGGCAGACTACGTTTTGCCCGCAACAGACGCTCTGGAGAGAGTTCACCTGACTCACATGTGGGGTGTTTTGGGGAATCAATGGTGCGCGCGCGAGGCTGCCGTTGAACCTGAACATGAGCGAAAGGACGACTATCAACTGTGGTGTGACCTCGGCAAACGTCTGGGGCAGGCAGAATACTGGCCCGATACACTGGAGGGATGGCTTGACAGGATACTGGCCCCTGCCGGAATAAGCCTTCACGAATTCGCCAAAGGCCCGGGGTATGCCCCTTCTCCTAGATTTAAGAGATACGAGGAAACAGGATTCGGTACCTTTTCTGGTAAAGTGGAGCTGGTGCCTTCTATCCTGACGCGGCTGGGGTATGACCCCCTTGAGGGATACCGGGAGCCTCCATGGAGCCCCGTTGCCACTCCAGACTTGGCTAAAGAGTATCCACTAATCTTGATCAGTGGCTCCAGGGTCCGACCATATCATCATTCCTCTCTCAGACAGATTGCCAAGTTGCGGAAGAAGTATCCTGATCCGCTGTTGCAAATCAATCCGCAAACCGCTGCTGGGCTTGGTATTGCAGAAGGGGACACTGTTTACATTGAGACCCCGCTTGGTAAAGTAAAACAAAAAGCGCAGTTACTGGAAGGGATGCATCCTGAAGTAGTTCATGCTGATGCTTACTGGTGGTACCCTGAAAAGCCAGAGGCGGAGCCCAGCCTGTTTGGCGTGTGGGAGTCAAACATCGACTC
>SOIC01000105.1 GCA_004377275.1 Dehalococcoidia bacterium | reverse complement strand
GGCGAGGGTAATTTGACGGTGGTGTAAGCTAAGGGCGTATTGCCGCATATTGCTCATCTCCACTGTCAGTCGACCGCGAAGGTGGGCGGATTCAATCTTTTACCACTCCCCAATGGCATATCTTTCCCTCAGCAGCAGGCTGGAGTTGTTTGTTGTGGCTGGTGCCGTCGAGATTACAATGGACCATTATCGTTCAGGCCTGCTTTGCGATAACATCCTCTTCCAGCCCCACGCAGGTCGGATGACAGATTCAGGCTATTCGTCCTCTACCCTGAGCCATCTGTAGCTATAAATAAGCCTATAGAAGACAACCAGGTTGGTTAGAATGGCTATTGCTACCAGGCCAAAATATACCTGCCCGGTGACACACCCCAGCATTATCACGAAGAGCCTTATATCGCGCGAGGCAAATGAGGAAAGCCCGCTATTGAAAAGGAGGCTGCGCTTGGAGCCAATGCGGGCCCTAGTATAGCTGATGGAGAGAGCACCAGTCATGGCCAGAAAGCCCACCAGCCAAACCATGGGATAGCTCTCGTGGGACAGTGACCACAGGATCATCCCCAGCACTATTAGGGCATCAGCGTAGCGGTCAAGCACGGAATCTAGAAAGCCACCGAACACCGAGGTCATGCCCTTGAGCCGGGCTATGCTGCCGTCTACCCCGTCGATGACAGAAGACAGCTGAATCAGGATACCGCCCAGAATATTCTGCCCCATAACGAGGCTGACAAAAGAGAAGACCGCAATTCCCATTGCACCCCAGCTCGCCTGATTGGGGGTCAGTCTTGTCCTGGCCAGTATCCTCGCTATCGGATCCGATAGCTTTCGATTGATATGCCTGGAGATAAAACCGTCGTACACACCTTCCATTCTCGTCCCCTACGCTGTTACGGCGTTCAGGTCTTCCTCGGTGTCTACATCTGCCCAGAAGCAACCGCTAACGTCGCAGGTGGCAAAACGGCGACATTTTTTTAACATAAACTGAATGACGTTTGTGATCCCCATATCGATGCCAAGCTCGGGAGTGAGTTCCTCTATAGTATCCAAGAACTCCTTCGTCAGCAGAAAGACGCCGGTATCGACAGCATTCCAGTGAGTCAACTTCTTGCCGATGTGACTGATACAACCGGTGTTATCCACGGCAACCTTGGTCGCTTCTGCGATCTGGTGATGGCCCGCTGGAGCGAAGTCAACGCACAGCGTCTCAGCAATAGCGGAACTATCTAAAAGGCGGGAAACGAAGCCCGGTTCGATTATGTGGTCGCCCATGCAAAGAACAAAGGGCTCCCCCTCAGCCCAAGATTTAACCTTCTTTACTGATATAGCATTCCCGCCGTGGTAGTCCGAGTTCCGGATGTACTCCAGCCTGACGCCAAAGCGGCTCCCATCGCCAAGCGCTGTCCTAATCTGATTCGCCAGGTAGCCGACCACTACCGCTATTTCACTGATTCCCGCCGCTGCCAGCGCCTCGATTGGGTAGGAGATCAATGGTTTGCCCCGCACCGGCAGCAGGACTTTGGGGCAAGTGGAGGTTAGGGCACGCATACGCCCGCCATCGCCAGCAGCCAGTATGACGCCTTTACTGATGTGCCAATTACTCTCCATAAAGTCTTACCTCTTCCTAAAACATTGTGATCACTTGTTGAGATGAAGGATCGCCTGTGGATTGCCTACAACGAATTGTTATCCACGTGGTAGACAATCTGTAGAATACCTGGGAAGGGAGGAGTTGTCAATACGGCTCCCCGAGATGACCAC
>SOIC01000214.1 GCA_004377275.1 Dehalococcoidia bacterium | reverse complement strand
ACCCCTGCCGGCAAATCCAGCCGCGTCAGGATATCGATGGTCCTGGAAGAGGGCTCCAGGATATCGATCAGTCGCTTGTGAGTGCGAATCTCAAACTGCTCCCTGGAGTCCTTGTCCACATGGGGGGAGCGGATAACACAGAACTTCTTAATGCGTGTGGGCAGCGGGACTGGCCCCACCACCTTAGCCCCGGTCTGCTCTGCGGCCTCCACGATCTGCCCTGCCGATTGATCTAGTATCCGATGATCGAAAGCCCTGAGTTTTATGCGAATCTTCTGCTTGGGCATCAGGCCACTCCTCCCACTTTTACAACGAGTTTCTCTGCCAAATCTTGGGGCAACCCCTCATAGCGATGAAACTCCATAGCGAAGGTTGCCCTCCCCTGGCTCATCGACCTGAGGTCGGTAGCATAGCCAAAGGTCTCGGCAAGAGGTACAAAGCAGCGAATTATCTTTGTGGTACCACGACTGTCGATGCTCGCGACCTGACCCCGCCTTGAGTTGAGGTCTCCAAGGATGTCACCCATGAATACTTCAGGTGTAACGATCTCCAATTTCATGACCGGCTCAAGAAGGATAGGCTTGGCCCTCTTCACCCCATCCTTCAGCGCCATGGCGGCGGCGATCTTGAAGGCTATCTCAGAGGAATCAACCTCATGAAAGCTTCCATCATAAAGGATGGCCTTAATATCCACCAGAGGGTAGCCAGCTAAAACACCACCCTCCATAGCCTCTCTGACCCCGCTCTCCACAGGGGTGATATATTGCTTGGGGATAATACCGCCTTTAATTCCGTTCACAAACTCAAATCCGCTCCCCTGCTTACCGGGCTGAAGCTCAATCCAGACATGCCCATATTGCCCCCTGCCCCCAGTCTGTTTGATGAACCTCCCCTCAACCTTTACTGGCACGGTGATGGTCTCTCTATATGCAACCCGGGGCCTGCCCACATTTGCACCCACCTGAAACTCACGTAGCAACCTTTCCACGATCACCTCGAGGTGTAGCTCACCCATCCCTGAAATGATCGTTTGCCCCGTTTCCTCATCGTAACGAGTTATGAAGGTGGGATCCTCCTGGCCCAGTTTCGTCAGGGCATCATCCAGTCGGTCCTGCTCGGCCCGTGATTTAGGCTCGATGGTGACCGAGATCACCGGCTGGGGAAAGCGAATCCTCTCCAGCACGATGGGCGCACTGGTGTGACACAGCGTATCGCCGGTGAAGGTGTCTTTCAAACCCAGGGCGGCAGCGATGTCGCCCGCCTCAACCCGCTTGACCTCCTCACGACGGTTGGCATGCATCTGAAGCAGTCGCCCGATCCTTTCCCGACGTTCGCTTCTGGAGTTATAGACCTGAGCCCCGGCCTCCACCTTTCCGGAATAAACCCTGAAATAGACCAGCCTACCGATAAAGGGGTCGGAGACTATCTTAAACGACAGGGCGGAGAAGTGATCGCTATCGGTGGGGGAGCGCTGAAGCTCTTTACCATTCCTGGGATCGATGCCCACCACCGGTGGCACATCAACAGGTGAGGGAAGGTAGGAAACAATGGCATCCAGCATGGGCTGTATGCCCTTATTCCGCAGGGCGCTGCCACAAAGAACGGGCACCACTCGATTTGCTATGGTGGCCCGTCTGAGAGCCTCTTTAATAGCTGACGCATTTATGGTGCCCCCTTCTAAGTAGAGAGCCATCAATTCATCATCGCTTTCAGCAAGCCTCTCGATCATCGCCTCCCGATACCTGCTTGAGACCTCCTCATAATCACGAGGGATGTCTTTTGCCACGGGGCTTTCATTGGGGTCATCGGAGAAGACCCATGCCCTTTCCGCAATTATATCGATAACGCCCTCAAAGGAATCCTCGGCTCCCAGGGGCAACTGTATTGCCAGGGCACTTGCGCCCAGCCGCTCCCTTATCATATCCACGTTACGGTAGAAATCGGCACCTATTCGATCCATCTTGTTCACGAAGCAAATCCGGGGGACGCCATAGCGATCCGCCTGCCTCCAGACCGTCTCCGACTGGGGCTCAACACCAGCCACCGCATCGAAAACCACGATACCCCCATCAAGGACCCGAAGGCTTCGCTCCACCTCAGCGGTGAAGTCCACATGCCCTGGGGTATCGATAATGTTGATGCGATGGTCTAGCCATTGGCAAGTAGTAGCGGCAGCGGTAATGGTGATCCCCCGCTCCCTTTCCTGCGTCATCCAGTCCATCACCGCGGTGCCATCATCCACATCGCCTATCTTATAGGTACGGCCAGTATAGTAAAGGATCCTTTCGGTAAGCGTTGTTTTACCCGCATCGATATGGGCGATAATTCCAATATTCCTGATCCGCTCTAAAGGGAATGACCTGGACATCTTCCTCACCACCGATAGTGAACAAAGGCCCGATTTGCTTCCGCCATCCTATGAGTATCATCGCGCTTCTTAACGGTGGCTCCTTGCCGCTGGGCAGCATCCAAGACCTCCGCCGCCAGCTTCTCCGCCATGGACTTGCCCCCACGTGCCCGCGCCGCTCTGATGAGCCAGCGTATAGCCAGGGCAAGGCCACGCCCCGTCCTCACCTCTATTGGCACCTGATAAGTGGCACCACCAACACGACGCGGCTTAACCTCAAGAAGCGGCGTGGCATTTTTGATCGCCTGCTCCAGAGTAGCCACAGGGTCCCCTTTCACCTGCTCCGCAACAATATTGAGAGCCTCATAAACAATCCGCTCTGCTGTGCTCTTCTTTCCCCGGGTCATCACCCTATTAATCAGCCTGGCCACGGTTACATTCCGGTACCGCGAGTCAGGAGGTATCTCTCTTTTTGTGGCCCTTGCTCTTCTAGGCATTTTATTCTCCACCGGAGCGCTTGGGCTGCTTCGTCCCGTACTTGCTTCGGCCCTGCTGCCGATCTTCTACGCCCCCAGCATCCAAAGCACCCCGAATAATGTGATACCTCACCCCGGGCAGATCCTTCACCCGACCCCCACGAAGGAGGACCACAGAGTGTTCCTGAAGGGTATGTCCCTCCCCAGGGATATAAGCGGTCACCTCCATCCCATTGGTAAGCCTGACGCGCGCCACCTTGCGCAGCGCGGAGTTAGGCTTCTTTGGAGTCACCGTTTTAACCTGGGTGCAGACACCTCGCCTCTGGGGAGCGCCATCCACCTGCATCATCCTCCCCTTCAGCGCATTGTAAGTATAATGCAGCGCCGGCGTCTTGGTCTTCTTTACAGCCTTTGCGCGCCCCTTACGCACCAGTTGGTTAACAGTAGGCACATATACCTCCAAACCATAATTAAAGGCCGTAAGCCCCAAGGCTGAGCGGCCTTACTAGCCCGGTTTTGCCAGCCCGCCGACATCTCTATCCGCCGGCCTTCCGACATCTCTCAGACTAGTTCACTGAGCACTAACTTACTAATTTACCATTATTTAAGGAATGTGTCAAGCATATTTCATATTTCACCAACGATTATCCCAGGATTGACTACTATCACAGCATAGGCTTATGCTAGACAATATGAAGCGACGGATTGATATCCTGCTGGTGGAACGGGGGCTGGCAGAGAGCCGGGAGAAGGCGCACGCCCTGATCCTGGCAGGCGAGGTTCTTGTCAATGAAAGGGTGGTAGCTAAACCAGCCACCCAGGTGAAGGCAGATGTCCCCATCCGCCTGCGCCAAAAGCCCCCCTTCGTGAGCAGAGGTGGCATAAAGTTAGCCCACGCCCTGGAACAGTTCCACATCGATGTCGATTCTCAAGTGGCTCTCGATGTCGGCACCGCAACTGGGGGATTCACCGATTGTCTGCTGAAACGGGGGGCAAGCAGAGTTTATGCCGTCGATGTCGGTTATGGACAACTGGACTACCGATTGAGGGTGGATCCCCGGGTGGTAGTCATGGAACGAGTAAACGCTCGTTACCCCTTCTCATTGCCCGAACCGGTTGACCTGGTCACCATAGACCTATCCTTCATCTCCCTGGAAAAGGTGGTGCCCAATGTGGCCAAATTGGTGAAGCCTGGGGGTAAGTTGATCTGCCTGGTGAAACCTCAGTTTGAGGTGGGGCGGGCTCAAGTGGGCAAGGGGGGACTGGTTAAGGACCCCTTGCTTCACGCCGGCGTCCTGGGACGGTTTATCTCCTGGGCCATCAAATGGGGTGCTGAGGAACAAGGAGAGTGCGAAAAGGGGTTCAGGCTCAGCGGTCTCACTCCCTCACCTATCCTCGGAGCCTCGGGAAATCGGGAGTTCTTCGTACTGCTGAAAGTATAGCCATGGACAAGAGAACCTTTCATGTCGAACTGGAGGGTATCACGCTCAGGGGCGAGGTTTACATCCCGGAGAGCAAACCAGCCCCTGCGCTCTGCCTGTGCCACGGCATTCCCAGAGGCGGTCCCCCGGACACCAGCGATCCGGGCTATCCTGCACTCGCCGAGAGGTTCTGCCAGGCCGGGTTTTTAACTGCTTTCTTCAACTTCCGAGGGGCAGGCGATAGTGAGGGCAACTTCGATATTGCTGGCTGGACCAGGGACCTGGTGGCAGTGCTGGATTATCTTTACAATATGAGCCAGGTGGACAGGGGCAAAATCTCCCTGATGGGCTTTAGCGCCGGCGCCGCTGTCTCCGTCTATGTTACTTCTCATGATTCCAGGGTCTCCTCCCTCATCGCCTGTGCCTGTCCTGCCCACTTTGACTTCGCCACCGACCACGATAGCGCAAAATCCGCCATCGCGCAATTCCGCGGCATCGGCATAATCAAGGACCAAGGTTTCCCGCCATCGGTGGCTCACTGGATGGATGGTATCAACAGGGTGAAGCCCATCGAGCAGATCGAAAAAGTTTCACCGAGGCCGCTCCTTATTATCCACGGGACCCAGGATGATGTAGTGGATCTAACAAGCGCCCGGGCACTATATGAGCGGGCAGGGGAGCCCAAGGAGATCATGGTCATAGAAGGGGCCGGGCATCGGCTTCGCGTTGAGCAGCAGGCGATGGACGGCGCGCTGAACTGGCTAACCACCCGAGTACTTCTCGCATTTGAGGATTGACCCTGCCTCAGGCGAAGGAATATAATAAATATTGAGGGGGTAACAAAAAGACGCATGCAAGAATGCTGTGCCCTTTTTGGGGTTTATGCACCGGGCGAGGATGTGGCCAGGCTCACCTTCTTCGGCCTCTATTCCCTCCAACACCGCGGCCAGGAGAGTTCCGGCATCGCCACCGCCGATGGGGAGCATATTCACAATCACACCAAGATGGGGCTGGTCGCCCAGGCCTTCGATGAAACGGTATTGAGCCAACTCGGTGGCGATATCGCCATCGGACATAACCGATATTCCACCACTGGCTCCAGCCGCGCCGGTAACGCTCAGCCTATCGTAGTCGAGGGCCCAGCAGGCAGGCTCGCCCTGGGACACAATGGTAATATCGTCAATGCCAGGGAGTTGCGCCAGCAGCTTGAGGAGCAGGGCTACAACTTCACCACCACCACAGACTCCGAGATAATCGCCCACCTGATCCTCTCCTCTGCCAGAAAGACTTGGAACGAGCGGATCCGCCATGCGATGAGGAGACTAGTGGGCGCCTATTCCCTAGTGCTCCTGACCGAGGACTCCCTTTACGGGGTTCGCGATCCACTAGGGGTTCGTCCCCTCTGCCTTGGCAGGCTCAATGGTGGATGGGTGCTCTCTTCGGAGAGCTGTGCTCTGGACCATATCGGTGCCCAATTCCTGCGTGACGTCGAGCCTGGCGAGATAGTAGTCATTAACAGAAAAGGTATGAGAAGCTACAAGGACAGGCGCAATACCACAAAGCGTGGCTTGTGCATCTTCGAATATATCTACTTCGCCCGACCCGATAGCATGATCGCCGGGCG